>JAHDHB010000117.1:0-12155 GCA_020631545.1 Saprospiraceae bacterium
TTTTGTTCGAACTGAATTATTACGGTTGTTGATGATGACTGCAATTTACGGGCAAACTTTTTTGGGAACAATTTTTTAGTGTTCAGAAAGTCTTACAAAAAAGCTTCAAAATAAGGATTTGATAGGCTTAAAAAGGTCGGTTTTTGGGTAGTAAGGACATTGTTTGGAAGTGTCAGGTTGTACCTTAAGAACCAAGGGTACTATACTCAAAATAGCTCATTACACACGACCAACGATTTAGTTGTCAGGCGATAGTGATTTAGCGTAAAATGATTAGAATGTTTTGTAATGTTCTTTTATAAAATTAGGCGTTAGTTGTGGCTTCTTATTAGCTTCTAATCAGAAAATAATTAGCTTTGTGGGTAAATCAAAAATGCTGTTTAACGATGAATAAGAGTGACCAACTACAGGAACTTGTACTTTCCTTGAGTAAAAATGAGAAGGGCTACTTCAAGAAGTACTGCCGGATGTATTCTTCCCAACAGGATCAAAAATACTTGAAGCTTTTTGAGTTGGTAGATAATGATAAGGGCTATAGCGATAAGGTTATTCTAAAGAAATTGAATGGGGAAGTGGATAATAAACGATTAGCGGTACTCAAAAACTATCTCTACAAGCTTATCTTAAAAGTTCTAGAGCATTTTTATTCGAATAAGTACCCTGATCTGGAGATTTCGAATTTGATTAATCAAGCGAAAGTCTTGTATTACAAAGGGCTTATTCCTCATGCCTTGAAGGTATTGAAGAAAGCGAGGCAGCAGGCGGAGCAGCATGAGTTTTTGTATTTGAATGGGGAAATTATCCAGTTTGAACAGAAATTGCTCAATACTTCGGCTAAATCTAAAACCAAATACCAAGAAAACAAGGCTTCTTTTGATACGGAAATGCAAAACCTTGACCGTATTAAAAACGTGATTAAATGCCGTGATTTGGAACGTAAAATTGTGGATCAGCATTGGTTGCAGGGCCTGAATGTAGGGGGAAAAGCGAATTTTGGGCAGGTGCTTTCAGAACTCAACGTTACGGAGGAAACGCCTTCTAGTTCCGTAACGGCCAAATTGCATTACAACAATGCTTACCTCTTGCATCAATACATCAATGGTGGTGATATTGAAAAGGCTTTTTCGCATGCAGAGGATAATTATAACCTTATTCGGGATTACCCTAAGGTAAGTAAGCAGGATGAGCGGAAATATATTCGTATTCTTTATGGGTATTTGGCCTTCTGCTTACAACTCAAAAAGAAAGAGGCATTTATGGAAGGTGTGGCTACTTTTAATGCTTTTAAGAGCAAGGACATTCAAACGCAAGCAGATGTTTTCGACCTGAAATATAATTTACTGTTTAATTATGTGCTTATTTTCGCTGAATTTGAGGAAGGAACAACCTACATTAAAAATATTGAAAAGGAACTGCCTACTTATTTGAGTTACTTATCCGTGCGTAGCCAAATTGTATTGTATCATCTTGTCGCCTACATTCATCACCTGAATGGTAACTATGCTCCTGCTTTACAAGCTGTGAATGAAATTTTTTCTTTAAAAGATGATGCTACTCGTATCGATATTCAGGCAGTAGCTAGAATTCAGGATGTACTTTTGCATTTTGACTTAGAGAATTGGAAGGTGGTCATCAGTAAGGTAAGGAATTGTATTCGCTTTCTTCGCAAGAACAATCATTATTATAGCTTGAATGCCTTATTGTTAAAAACGCTTAATCTGGCTGCGCAAAAGAGTAATACCAGCCATCAGGTGATGTTCAAAAAGTTGGCTTCTTCTCTAAAGGAGTTGACGATAGAGGATCCCGCAGAACAGAAGTTCCTCAAGCATTTTGATTTTGTGAGTTGGGTCAATAGTAAGATGGGGGCTATTGCTTTTAGGGAGACTTATGCCGTTCGTCATGCTTAAAACTTGATTTTTCCTAAAAATGATCCTCAATTGCTATTTTTTGAAAAGAAGTAGGCATACTGGATCGTTGGCCGACCGTAACAAAGCATTTGTCGATGACAGATTAAATAAACTATCAGTATAAGCTGATGCTTCATAAGGCTTGCAAAATGGTTTGATTAGGTAATTGTTTTCAAGGTTCGAGAATGTTATCAGGCTCTTTATCGATCAAGCGATGTGGGGCTGAAATGAAGTTGCATAAAAACAAGATGTATTAAAAGTGTTTCATAGTTGATCGTGTTTCTTACCTTTTACCGCTAAAAAAGCTTCCTTGAAGGAAATTTTTTGAGCCTTGTGGTGTACCCAACTTCCAAAATCAAAATGTTCGAAGAATTTTTTCTCTGCTGGGTCTTCGATAGTAAGAGCTAAAAGCTTTTTTTCCAGCTTTTTAAAGACATCCTCGTAAGCGGTTTTAGGTTTTTTGGCAATGCTAAAAATGGTATTTAAGAGCAACGCGTTTATGGGGTAGTAGTGATTTTTTTGGCGTAGAAATCGAGTACAACTCCTAACCTTGCTGATTACAATAGACCAATGGCCTAAATCGAAGTGAATCAAAACATCTTGAATCCTAGCAATGGCTTGTATGTCGATGCGGGTTTCTTCATCTTTTAGATCATAGATGGCATCGATATGCTGCATAGCCAGTTCATGATGCCCATTGATCTGGTGAATATAGGCGACTAAATGATTGAGCACGATTTGGCTACGAACGGCTATGTAGGAAAGGTATTTATTCAGCTCTTTTTGATATTGTTTTATATATCGCTCGCCTTGTTCAAACTGATGAAAAACGATGACATAGTTAAATAATAAGTTGTATTTTAAATCAAACACATCAGCCTGAGTACGAATATCTTTACTCTTAAAAGCTTCTAAAATTTCGATACCTTCCAAAAAAGCAATTTCTTTTTTTAACAGCAAGCAAAGGCCTAGGTAGGTGTAGAGTATTCGTATATATTTACGTTCATCTTGCTGACTTATTTTTGGGTTATTTTTGATGAGGTTAAAGTTCGTAGCGGCATGTTCATAAGCGATAGTAAGATCGCCACCTGTGACATATTGATGTAAAACGCAAGCATTGTAATAATGAAGATTGGCTGTGACCGAAGAAGAGGTGTCAACGGTTATGTTCAAATCATCGAGAATTCGCTCTAAGCTGATGATTTCCCCCTCTGTGCTCAAGCCTTGTAGCCAGTGTTGGTCTATCACTTTCCGCTCTAGATCACGGCATTTGATGAGGTGTTTAATGCGGTCAATGTTTTGCATTTCCGTGTCAAAGAACGTCTTGTTTTCTTCATATTTAGTTTTTGATTTTGCAGAAGTATTGGCCAATTTTTGTTCTAATTGCATGATCTCTCCTTTCAAATAAAGAAATTCATGAATTTCAGCCTGTTGTTTTGCTTTTTTGAGAATTTTTCTTGCATGGCTTATCAAACCTTTATAGTAGAGTACTTTGGCTTGGTTTATCAAGTTGGAGATTTCTAAATCTGGATATTTGTTGGAATAAAAATGCTCTAGGACTTTTAGAATCAAGCGGTACAAGTAGTTTTTTAAGACAGCTAATTTTCGCTCTTCGATCTCTCCCTTTAGCTTTTGTTTGATCAATTTATCGCTATAGTTTTCCACCCCATCTACTGCTTCGAAGAGTTTTAAGTACTTTTGATCCTGCTGTGAGGAGTACATTTTGCAGTACTTCTTGAAGTACCCCTTCTCATTTTTACTCAAAGAGTGGACTAACTCGTGAAGCTGGTCGTTTTTTGTCATAACTTTTCAGATTGAAATTAATTCGCGGACAAAACTAAATAATTTTTAGCTTAGTTTTAAATTGAGCGTTTTTATAATGTTAGATTGACGCTTAGGTGGCGACATTATGGTTTATTTGTGAATTTTAACTTTTTAATGGGTAACTATTTGGTTAGTATTGTTTTATCAAATATAGGGGAGTGCTGCGGATTGGTGTGCTAGCGTGTGGAGTTTGTTTTTGAAGGGGTTTAAACATATTGCTCACCTTTTGGGTTTTCCCTTCTTTTTCTTGATCGAATCCAAATAATGTCCTGATTTTTGTACGATTTTTATATCTGGTCTATTGCGTCTAAGTATTTTTCACTGTATCTTGCGAACAACAAAAGCAAGCTCCAGTATGAAAGCACCGTATTATGCTAGTTAATAGAACTTTTACATCTTAGCTATTTGTATGATTTATTTGCAATTAATTTCATGTAAGTAAAGCGTTTTTCGTGCATTCTTTTTAAGTGATTTGTTGTTTACCTTAGCACCCATTTTAACACTATCATCCATCAGCAATTCACAATCAGTTTATTATTACTTGTGTTTTTTTACTAACTATCCAAGGTGAGCAAAATAGACTCACATCTCACTCTAATCGTGGTTTATTCAATTTCCTTGGGACTAATGACTACTAAATATGATACCTAATGGACCTATCAGGATGTTACTCGGTAACATTCCTTGTTTTCAAGAAGATTCTAGCTTGCAATTATCTTTTGGTAAATGTCATCACTTAGAAATTCAAAAAACGGGTAAAAAATTTCTATCAAGGAAGAAGAAAAATTTCTTAATGCTTGCTTTAATGTTTGTCTCGATGTTTATCGGATCGCAAGAAGCTTTTGCCCAGCTCGAATGTTGTGAAGAACACGGAGACCATAATCACGTCAGCAGACTTGTATTGCGCTATGTTGGCCCTAATTCTCCAGCAACTATCACGGTATCAACAAATCATGACGGCGATCAAACTAATTATTCTGGCTCGCACTCTTTTAATGAGTTGATTTTGATTGAAGCTGTTGACCGTTTTGGTACCAACACCGATTTCAGTGTGGGAGGTACTTCTTTTGAGCTACATACGTCTTGTTCTAGTGGTGGTATTGATGTAGGTCAAGGAATATCGATCAATGGAGACCTCGTAAACAATCCCGATCCGAACGCATCTAATGTTGTTTTTATCATAGAAGGAATTGCAACGCCTGACGGCTGTGAGCAAGGGGAGCAAGAAGCTGAATATATAGAGGCTTTGCCTGATGTAGGTACGATAACGCAATGTAGTAATAATCCTATAACTATAAATTTATTAGCCAATGATACCGACTCAAATTATCCTAGCAATAGCTTGACTGTGAGTCTGATAGGTAGTGGTGCCTACGGAACATTTGTCAATAATAATAATGGTACAGTGACGTATACGCCCAATGGGGACTTCTGGAGCCAAGAAGAGATCTCGTATCAAGTTTGTAACCCTGACAATAAATGTGATAATGCCACCATCACTATCTCTGGGGATAACGACATCAATATAAGTGGTAATGTTTTTCAAGATATCAATGCTGATATGAACTATGACCCCTCTGAAACTGGACAGGGTGGGGTAGCCGTTATCCTTTATGAAGATGTAAATGGGGATATGATGGTAGATGCAGGAGATATTCCTGTGAGTTTTACAACGACTAGCCCTGATGGAAGTTACACCTTTACCTTGAATACGGGGCCTTCGCCTGGTGGTAATGGTGGCGTGAATAACCTAGCTATCAGTAGTTCTTCCAATGATTCCTATCAAAAATCAGATGGAAACAACTATCCCTCTGCTTATGAAAGTGGATCCATTACGCATAGAGGGTATAGATTCGTCAACCTAAATATCCCTGCTGGAGCTACTATAAACAGTGCTTCTTTACATTTAACTGGATATGATGGTGATGGTGTAACCGCAGTTGTTAAGGCTGTAGCTAGTGGCACGCCGAGCAGTTTTTCTAGTTCAAGCAACCATTTATCTTCTTTACCTGTGACTTCTTCTTCTGTGAATTGGGCCATCCCAAATGTATCAAATGGTACGAATTTAACTTCGCCTAATTTAGCTGCACTTATTCAGGAAGTTATTAATGGAAATAATGGAGCTACCCATATTTCTCTTATTGTACAAACTCCTCCTTTCACAGGGGCAAGTGCTTTGGAACTATGGAATTATGATGATGGTAGTAACTACGCTGCTAAGCGGCCAAAATTTAGCATTTCTTGGACACTGCCTGGCGATCCTGTCGGTTATGTGATTCAAATCGATGAAACGTCTTTACCTGCTGGAGCGAATCTTACCACTGATAACCTTGAAGTAGCGGTCATTAACGCATTAGGGGACTTAGATTGTAATAATGATTTTGGCTTCTATCCTTGCCCTGCCAACGCAGGAACCTTAACGGCAGATGAGTTGGAATCTTGTGCAGGATCTATCATCAGTGCTACTCCAAATGGCGACCAAGTTGTACCGGCCAATTATGAAGTTCTGTATGTCTTGACAAGTGGAGCCGGTTTAGTAGTTCAAGAAACAAGCCTTACGCCTTTCTTTTCTGTTAATGACCAAGGAAATTATACCATTCATACTTTAGTGGCAGAGATCAATGACCCCAATAGTCCAGATTATTTAAATCCAATTCTTATCGTACCTGGCGTGACGACCGGCTTCGATGTCAATGCTTTATTATTACAAGGCGGCGGTAGTATTTGTGGAAGCTTAGATGTATCGGGGGCTGCTATTACCGTTTTATCAGCTACTCACCCTGATTGTTTTGTTTGTAGTGCAGGAGATGATGCTCCTAATTTGATTAAAAATTAAGCAAAACTACTTTTTCCAACTATTAAAATTTCTGACGAATGAACAGTTTTAATATAAATGGCTGGTTGAGGTATATCCATTGCTTATTATTAGTATTGATATTTCAACAAAGCCACGCTCAAATAAAATTAACCGCAGATTGCACGTCGAATACGGCGGATCTGACTGTATTTGGTGCGGATAATACCCCAGCAAATACTACAATTACCTATCATAATGGACTACCAGTTTCTACGTCCAACCTACTGGTGAATCCTTCTATGGTTTCACCAGGTACTTACTATGCAGCCTTTTATAGCGCTGTCGATCAATGCTTCTCCCCTCCAAGAGAGATTATTGTGACACCTCCTTGTTGTATTCAAAATGAATGTCCATCCTCTACAGTTGATCTGACGACGGCCATTTCTTCAAATAATATTCCTGCTGGAACCAACCTAACTTGGCATACGGGAATTCCTGCTACGGATGCCAATCGTATTCTGAGCATTACCGATGTAGGAGCAGGCACTTATTATGCAGCTTTTCACGATGCGGCATATGGTTGTTATAGCGGTGATGGCTATGGCGTAACAGAAGTTGTTGTGGATATTGTTCCTTGTTGTATCTCTCCAGATATTACCTCATCTTCTACTACGGATGAAATCTGTAATGGCGGAGATGGTAGCATCACCTTTAATTTTACGGATGACCCGAATCAATCAACCATTTTCTTTAGTCTAGATGGTGGCGCTTCCTATCCCTACAGTGTAGCGGATGATGCTGGTACCTTTACTATTAATAATTTAGCCGCTGGTACTTATGATCTTTATGTCAGTTGGTTAGGTGGTGTTTGTTCGCTTGATATACCTGACGAAACGATAGAGAATGAGCCAGCCCCTGTGGTGATGACCTCTTCTACAAATTTAGATTGTATAAGCTCTAGTGGTGGGTCAATTACCTTTACTTTTACAGATGTTGCAAGTAGAACTGGCATAGAGTTTAGTTTGGATGGGGGGAATACTTATCCCTATGTGATTAATGACAATATGGGAAGCTATTCCATAATGAATCTAGGGCCAGGAACCTACGACTTGTGGGTACGTTGGTATGGTGGAGATTGTCCCATTGATATACCTGATGAAACCATCAATGACCTTGTACTTCCTACATTCACCTGCGAAGCTAATATCGATAACGGCGGGTGGACAACGGATGCGGACTGCTATATTACCGTTTGCGAAGATCAAGAAGTAGAATTAAGAATTCTACCTGATGTAGGTCAGATCGATTGGACAGGGCCTAATGGGTTTAGCGCTGCTGATACAAACCAAATTAGCTTGGGGATCGTTCTTCCTATCAATTCAGGTGATTACAATGCAACCTACACCGATCCTAATGGTTGTACTGTTTTTAGGACTTTCGTTGTAAACGTCGAATCTACAGGTGTTGGCCAATGTTCTGATACTGAAAATACACCCCTTACTTGCTCAGATGGTTTTGATAATGACGGCGACGGCTTGATTGATTGTGATGATCCTGATTGTCAGGCCATCAATGTTTGTAATTCGACTTTAGCCTATGATGATATTAATATCACCATTCTAGATACCCCCGTTTCTGGAAATGTATTAACCAATGATGAAGATATTGAAGGAAATGTGCAAACGGTTTCCACAAGCCTCATCGCCTTGCCGACAAATGGAACGGTCACGATTAACAGTGCTGGCCTTTACACCTATACGCCTAATACAGGCTATGTAGGAGAAGACCAGTTTGTCTATGAAGTATGTGATGATGGCCTTCCACAAGTTTGTGATGTAGCAACCGTTTTTATTGAAATAATGCCTATTGCAGGCAGTGGAAATTTACCCCCAATTGCGATTCCAGATTATGCTGTAACGGTAAGCGGCATAACCATCTCTGGTATATTAAGTTTAAATGATTACGATGTTGATGATGCCTCATTAATTGTAACGACAGTACCTGTTGACGGACCGTCTAATGGTACTGTCTTTCTTTTTCCTAATGGCAATTATGTCTATACGCCTAATGCAGGCTTTGTAGGAACTGACACTCTAGTTTATGAAGTTTGTGATAACGGCACGCCGAAGCTTTGCGATAGCTCTACATTAATTATTGAGGTTCTACCTGCTGGTTTGGATAACGCTACCTACGCTTTTGATGATGTAGGCTTCGGTTATGTGAATGAACCTATCTCAGGCAACATCAAGGACAATGATATTGACCTCGAAGGCCATACGCAATCCTTCACAGCCCTTTCGCCGATTATCCCGCCTAGCAATGGTACGGTAACACTAGGGGCTTCCGGCAATTTCATCTACATCCCAAATACAGACTTTGTAGGAAATGATGAATTTGTCTATGAAATTTGTGACAATGGAACTCCCGTAGCTTGTGACCAAGCAACGGTTTATTTGACTGTACAACCGATTTATCGATCACCTAAAGCTTTCGGTGATTTGAATGCAACGCTAATAAATATTCCTGTTTCAGGTAATGTTTTGACAAATGATATGGAACCCGACGGGCAAGGATTAGTAGTAACGACTACAGTTCTAGGTGGACCTAGTTCGGGTTCCATCCTTCTTTTGGCAGATGGCAGCTATACTTATACACCCAATAATGGCTTTTCTGGACAAGATAGCCTATTGTATATTGTTTGTGATGACTTTTTGCCTCCTGCTTGTGATACAGGGATTTTGAAAATTATCGTCAGTGACCCAAATGAGGAGTTTGTTCTCCTAGCGCAAGACGATTACTATATCATTAATAAAAATCAGCAGCTTACTGGGCAAATCTTAGGCAATGATAAGGCACTGAATACGAGCGGGATGAATTCCAATTCGAATAATATCACCCTTAATTTTCCAGTCATTCGACAGCCTAAAAATGGAACCTTAAATCTTCAGCCGAGTGGGGACTTTACTTACCTCCCCAATTTGGATTTTGTGGGAGAAGATGAGTTCGAATATGCTATCTGTAGTGTAGATGTCCCAACGCTTTGTGATACAGCCATTGTTTACATCTGTATCCCTAATGATTCTCCTTCGAATGAACCACCTTTTGCAGCAGACGATATTGCGCTTACATTTCAGAATACGCCTGTTCAAGATACCTTACTGCTAAATGATTTTGATGTGGATGGTGATAATTTACTTATCAATCCTGTTCCTATTACACAACCAACTAATGGTACGATTAGCTATGACATAGCTGGTGTTCTGATCTATACGCCCAATCCAGATTACATAGGGCCAGATAACTTTATCTATGAAATTTGCGATACAGGTACACCACAGCTTTGTGCTCAAGGCACCTACTATGTATTGGTCTTGCCTTTAGAGATGGCAGACCCACCCGTTGCGGTCAATGATGATAATGTAACCTTCATTAATGTTTCCATCACAGGGCAGATGTTGACCAATGACTTTGACCCGAATGGAGATTCCCTTGCAGTGCAAATGACGCCTATAGATGCTCCAAATAATGGTACGGTAGTCATTAATGCTGATGGGAGCTATACCTATACGCCCAATACGGATTATATAGGAATAGACTACTTCGAATATGCCGTTTGTGAAATTACAACAGCAGCATATTGCGATACCGCTAGGGTAAATATACATATCATTCCAAATGGTAGTCCTAACTCGGGCTTACCTCCAATTGCAATGAATGATGAAAACCTTACCTATATCAATATGCCTGTTAATGGTAATGTTTTAGCCAATGACCTTGACCCAGAAGGCACTGTGATGACCGTCTCTGGTGTCGTCATTCAACCTACTAACGGAGTCGTTTCGCTAGACCCCATGGGCATTTATACCTATACACCGAACACCGATTTTATCGGAGACGATCAATTTATGTACTTAGCGTGTGACGGTGGGCTTCCTGTTGAATGTGTTTTTGCTACCGTTTATATCCAAGTTTTACCTATTCCTCTACCTTTCAATGGAAATTTCCCTCCTGTAGCGGCAGATGATTTTAACTACACCAAGGAAGAAACCACCATTAGCGGACGTATAGGCCTGAATGATCATGATCCTGAAAATGATGTCATTACCTTACTTAATGTAAATGGTACGGTTGCTACAGCACCCTTGAAAAATGCCATCTCCTTGGATAATGGTACACTAGAAGTCGAACCTAACGGAGAATACACCTACTTGCCCAATCCAGGCTTTTATGGCATCGAGCAGTTTACTTATGAAATCACAGACGGTCAGAATAGATGCTCTCGTGCTACGGTCTATATAGCTGTAGATAGACAAGCCTGTATTGATGTTCAACTAAAAGTCTTCTTAGAAGGTGCAATGGTCGACGTAACTGGCAATCAAGATTACTTGACTGAAATGCGTGCAGACCTGAATACCAATCGGTCGATTTTACCGGGTCAAACGCCGTTTAATCCAGTTGTAGCACCTACTCCCGCAGGCCAGCCCTACAATGTTCCTCCTTTTAACTATACAGGAACGGACACCGAAAACACGTATGCAGGACCTTACGATCCAGATGTTGTCGATTGGGTTTTAGTCTCGCTACGATCTGGTGTAGCACCGAGTACAGAATTTTCAAAAGCAGCAGGGCTTTTACATAAAGATGGAACAATTTCTTTCCTAGAGCCTTGTATGATGATTGCCTCCGACCCACAAACCGTTTACATCGTTATTGAACATCGAAATCACATGGGAATCATGACTCCCATCCCTGTAACCGTTGATAAAGGGGTGCTTGCTTGGGATTTTACTACCCAAAATGGCTACTTGGGAACAGGAGGCTTTGCACTAAAAGAAATCCTGCCAAATACCTTTGCCATGTATACCGGAGATAATGATCAAGCATCGGATTCTCCCTCCTACGATATCACAGGACTAGACAAAATCCTGTGGACTATTGAGAATGGAAACTTCGATAAATATCTTCCTTCAGATTTTGATATGAATGGAGATGTCAATGGCGCAGATAAAATTCTTTGGTCCATCAATAATGGAACTTCATCTAGAGTCTATAAATAATGTTTTGAAGTAGAAAGTAAGAAAAGAAGACTTTGTATGACCAAAATCATACGCTTTACTTCAAAAAATTAGTCATTATTCAGTAGTTGGCACCCTGAGCTTAATGTAGCTTGGGGTGCTTTTTTTTCATACATAGTCTACGTTCTCCTTTACCCTACTTAGTCCAAATTATTACGCCAAAGCTTATATGCTCTTATATACCTTATGTGGTTCAAAATATGCCAAAACGGTAACTCCCGATAGCTATCGCGGATAATTAGTCATTCCTAATTCTGAACTAATGGCGTAGCCGTTTTATACTATGTACTACTATTTAGTTGTTTTTAAAACACAAAATTACAAGTAGAAGTGTTGATTAACAGGTTATTGAAAAGTTTTTTTGACCGATTTTTTTGTAAGGAGAGTCTATGTGAAAAGGTCGTAAGACCTCTAATATGACTTATGTGCCCTTACACGCGAATGTCGTCAAAAATCTATGTGTCTATGTGTCTATGTGGCAATAATTTACGCCAAAACTTATATGCTCTTATATACCTTATGTGGTTCAAAATATGCCAAAACGGTAACTCC
>JAHDHB010000117.1:12255-13303 GCA_020631545.1 Saprospiraceae bacterium
CCCTTACACGCGAATGTCGTCAAAAATCTATGTGTCTATGTGTCTATGTGGCAATTTTTTACGCCCAAACTTATATGCTCTTATATACCTTATATGGTTCAAAATACGCCAAAACGCCCCCCCAATCCTTAAACCCCATTTTGAAGAAAAACCTTTTCGGAGTAGCCTTAATGCTTCAAAAAAAGAAAAGCACGCAAAAAGGCATTCTCCTCCAGTTTCCCATTCGCCACCATATCAAATTCATAGCGATAAAAACTACGCATTTCTAAGAAATGTTCAATATCCCCTTTGATTTGTGAATCGTAAGCAGCCTGACACGCTTTTTTTTCTGACCAAGTGACAAGCCCACCCCAAAGCGCAAAAAGAGTAATAGAAATCGTTGAGCCCAAAATAACTTTAAAGTTCATAGTCATTTCAGCATAATAAAGACCCAACCACGTAGCTGTAATAATTAACAAGCCACCCAAACATCCCCCCATAACAGGCGCATCCCAATTCCCCGCTATTGATTTGAAACGCAATTCAATAGCTTCAGCGAATTTCTCCAGTTCCTCCTCTTGTTCCTTACTCAATACACGTTTAGGACGCAGCATCGTTTTACAAAAATCACAAGTCGTATGAAGGGTAGAAGTTTGAGCATTACAGTTTGGGCAGTTGGTTTGCATAGGAATTTTTAAGGTTTTAAAAAGTTTAGAGTTAGGTAAAACGCAAAGAATTTGGCTAAAATGAAGTGTGTAAAATAAACAATTTTCTTCTTTAAACTCTATGTAAAGCTTGCGCCTATATTTAATTAAATCGTTTTTTCGTTCAAAATCGTTATACTCACAAGTTCGAAAGTTTATTTTTTATGTAAAGGTATTAATTACTAGGCAAACTAACTATCTTAAAATCAATAAAATAAGTAATGTTATGCTCGCGCAGCTTTTCGTTTTGAGATTCTATGTGAAAAGGTAGGAAGCCTTTACTATGCCTGTTTGGTAGTATTTTACGCCAATAGCACCTCAGTCTTGAGTGCTTTGTAGCAAAACCACGCTAGGCTGATTATTTT
>JAHDHB010000118.1 GCA_020631545.1 Saprospiraceae bacterium
TGGCTAGCCGTCTTTCTAGAACTGCGGAATATCAAGCAAAAGATCAGTTATCGACCTTCATCGAACCTGAAATGGAGCCTAGTATGCGGTCGCTGATGAGTGAAGAGAAACACATCCTAGTTATTTACAATGAAAAGCTAGTAGCGGATGATTCTTGGTATAGAGGTGGTGATTTTCAACCAGCTAAATCTGTCGCCTTGAATGGTGAATTGGTGTTGAAAAAATACCGTATGAAACGAAAAGCGAAACTGGATGATTATGAACTTTATCGCTTTAACTTGAGGTACAATAAGTTCTAAAAAATCAGTAGGGGATAAAACGTATAATATTTTAAGGTCGCATTTTCCTAATGAGTGTTGATTTTTCTTCGAAATATTACTCCCTTCTTCTCTCTATCCACTATCAAGGAATATACATGTTCTGCTTGAAATTTTCCTACAGGCATAAGTACGAAACTTCAGACGCGATGTGAAAACCTCATTTTCTTCTTGATAAGTCCTTTTTTATCTGATTATTAGGTGTTTACATAGAGTTTTTGTTTTAACTTGAATTGTTGCATAATGTATTTGATTATCAATTTCGAGGTGCGATTTTATTTGACTTCATGTCTGTTCTATAGATGTAAGGGAAAACAAAATATGAATTGTCCAGACAGTGTCTGGACAATTCAGTTGGTGTGATTGTTGTTTTATAAGTGATTAATAATAAGTGGGTGGTGGTTTTTAAATTCTAATGCTTATAATGAGAAAATATTTACAAAGATTGATTTGCTTAGCGAAAAGCTGCTGATGAGGTGTTTGAAACTGTTTAAAACTAATGCAATTGCACATGCAAATGATCGTCATGGCGTACAGCATGGCATCCATGAAATCGGATTTTTGAAATGGAATTCAATCCCCATCGTTTTTTGAGATGCGGTTCTAAGAATAATTTTCCTATAGCTTTATCTCTTGCAAACGCTTTTATCACGAAGGCATTTATTGTAGGATCTGCTTCTAATGTTGATGATGTTGAGAGGCGAATATTTTTCAGGAGGCTGTAGTTCCAAAAGCCTTTTTCTGCGCATTCGTTTGCTTGGTTTTGCTCATTTTTTTGGGGTTCTTCACATATTCCGTAACCCAGCCATGAAGAACGGCTACCATAAGCGATTTTATTGGTTTTCTTGTTTTTATATACAAATGCTAGGTCTAGTTTTTCTCCATCATTATGACTTAGGTGAGGAAGTAAAGGAAAACCATTTAAGAATGGAAAATTTCCATCTAAGTATAAAAGAACAAGGCCAGGATATTGTTTGTTTGCAGATTTAGCTACCGCAAACAAGCTCTCTTTTAAGGCTGGTTTCACGTAGTGTCGATTCAATAAATAGATATAAGCAGCATTGGGCGCTATGTGGTTGGTTTGCCAGATGGGCAATGGAACTCGTCCAAAAAGAGGAGCGATCAGAGGGACAAGACAAAAATTAATACCTGCATAAAGAAGCAAAAAGGTAAATGTCCAATAGCTTTTTTTCCTACGTTTTTGCTTAATAACAGCATAAATAGGTATAGAAAGAAGATAAATGATCCCCCCAGTTTGTGTTAGTAGCGTAAGACCTAAAAAGATTATAAAGGAAGATAGGCTTTTAAGTATATTTTTTATTGCTTTCATGTATTGAAGGACTGAATACGAAGTTAAAACAAAAGAATCTGCTATAATAATAAGGATAAATTGTAATAGTTTACTTGCGACTTTGCGGCTTTAATTCTATTTTTGTAGTATGAACCTAATTCTTCTTTCGCCTCCCACTTTAGTACCGAATGAGACGACTATCTTATGTCAACTTTTTGAGGCTGGATTAACCCATTTTCATCTTCGTAAACCTACCTTTAGCAAAGTAAATATTCTTGATTATTTACTAGAGATTCCTGAAATTTATCATGACCGGATTGTTCTTCATCAATATCACGCTTTTTGTGAAGTATTTAAATTGAAGGGTATCCATTTACCTGAAAAAGTACGCATTTCACAGCATTATCCTATCAATGTACCCCTCATCTCGACTTCCTTCCACGATACAACAACGCTTTTGGCGAATGAAACATGCTATCAATATGTGTTTTTGAGTCCTATTTTTAACAGTATTTCAAAGCCAAATTATCCAGCAGGTTTTCAGAAAGAGGAACTGGCTGCTTCATTAAAACAGACTAAGCAAAAAGTTATTGCTCTAGGAGGAGTTTCTTTTCCTAAGGTACAAGAATGTAAGTCTTTAGGTTTTAGTGGGGTAGCATGTATTGGCGCTGTGTGGCAAAATCCGGATCCTCTTGAAGCTTTTGAGCAACTAAGGAATGAGCTAGCCTTCTTTTAATTCCTAGTGAAAGAAGTTGTAATTGGTTGAGGACGAAGGACGAAGGACGAAGGACAAAGGACAAAGGACAAAGGACAAAGAACAAAGGACAAAGGACGAAGGAGAATAGCTGTTGGGGGATATTTTTTTCAAAAAATAACGTATAAATGCTCCTTACCAAATTAGCCCAAACGACGAAAAAAGGCCAGAGTAGAACAAATCCACTCTAGCCCTCTAGTTTTTTGTCGTAAGCCTATAAGCCGAATCCTGTACCTCATTGGTAACGAGGTGTCTATCATTTATCTAGGCGAGGCATCACTACCACGCTCTATCTGCTTACCCCTCCCGACTTTTTCAAGTTGAACGAGCCATTCTTCTCCTTACGGAATCGGGATGTACGTAGCATTTCAACCCACAAGGTTTATCCCCGCCCAAGGTTGCCCTGCGACGGCGTGCGCTCTTACCGCACGTTTTCACCCTTACCCTACTCACCAAGGCAAGCAAGGCGGTAATTTTCTGCGACACTGTCTGTCTACTGGTTTTATCCAGCAGCCCACCCGTTAGGTGGTGTGGTGCTCTACGTTGTTCGGACTTTCCTCATCTTATGCTAGATAAGACGCGATAGACTAGCCTACGACATTGTAAAGGTAGAAAATAACTTAGTCCTAACTAGAGATGTGCTACAATATTTTTTGAATCGCCAATCAGTCTTACGGAGAATTGTACTTATACATTGACATTACTCCCTATTTTTCATACCTTTGAGTAATAAAAATAAAAGATGGAAGTATCAGGAACTTCAAGTGCCTATACCATTAAAGAATACCTCGCTTTTGAAGAGGAAACGTTGATGAAGCATGAGTTTCATAATGGGGAAGTCCTTGCGATGTCTGGAGGGACTTTAAATCATTCAACATTGTCGGGGAACATGCTGAATATGGTGCTAAACGATATTCGGAAGACGGGAAAAGGTTGTCGGCCTTTCAATGGAGATGTAAGAATTTATTTTCCATTATTGAATAGCTTTGTCTATCCCGACTTATCGGTAGTTTGTGGTAATATTGAAACGAGTGAGCAGGACAAAAATGCGATCATAAATCCAGGTCTTATCGTCGAAGTGCTTTCTGAATCTACTGAAAAATATGACCGTAGTGGAAAATTTCGTAAATACCGTTCTTTGCCTAGTTTTCGAGAATATGTATTGATTGATCAATATCAGCCTGTTGTTGATGTGCTTTTCCGTTCGGATGAAAATTATTGGAAAATAATTTCTTATATCGGTTTGGAAAAGGAGGTCTATATCAACACCTTGGATTGTAGTATTAAAATGAGTGATATTTATCGGGATGTGGAGGGCTTGTCCGAGCCGGAATTGCAATTGCCGTTTTAAATTTATAGACTTTTAGAGGCATATTCTCTGTTTAATCTCTACCTTATTTGGGGTAAGAAGACCTTCTAGTTGATTTAATCTTCAAATTATCTTATCTTTGTGAGAATTAATCTAAATTACAGAAAATGGATTTACAAGCAAGAAAAGAGTATTTTATACAAGAATTCCTTCGACTTCAAAATGAAGAGATCATCAGCCAATTTGAAAGCCTACTGAAAATTAGTCGGAAAAAGGCTAAAGAACAGGAACTTCAACCGATGAGTATAGAACAATTCCATGGAGAAATTGAACAGTCAATGGATGATTCAAGAAATGGAAGGAAGATTGAGCTTAATGATTTATTGAATAATATTAAGGAATGGCGTTAAGAATTTTTTGGACTCAATTTGCCAAAGATAAATTGAATGAGATTTTTCAGCGTAGTTGTTTGAAAAATGATTGGGAATATGCTCAAAACTTAGTGACAAAAATTTCACTTCACTCTAAAATAAAAACATCCAGATATTGGCCAAAAATAAATATTACTAGCAAAACATGCATTTTTCTTATTTACAAAAAATATAAAATCGTTTATTGGGTAAATACGGAATTAGACTGTATTGAAATTGTGAATGTATTTGATTGTTTACAAAATCCTCATAAAATAATGGAAATGTAGGTTCTTTACAATCAAGGCAATTGCTCCACCAAATTTCGATTATTCCAAGTTATACTTCTATCTGCTGCATTACAAGCCCCATCCAAATTTACATCCGCATTTAAGTACCCCGTTTGATTTCTAGTATTCCATGTATCGCTTCTATCCGCTGCATTGACTAGGCCGTCTGCTGAGCTATCGCCTGCCCAAAGTACTTGAATTCCATTCTCGACTTTTTGTGCGGATGTACCGTAAGTGCTTGTAGATGAATTGGTGAAATCTATTATAGTCGAAGTCGTTTCTAAAGGAATGGGAAGGCTAGTCATTATTCCCAAATGATTTCTATGGCGAATGGCCAAGTAATAATTTCCTTCGTTAATCCCTGAGAATTGAACACTCGAAATGCCATCTACGTCAACAACATCACCATCTGCTTGTAGTAGTGCAGCGCGTGTCGATAACACATTGCTTGCATTATTCTCGGCTCTCAAGCCAAATCCAATCAATGATGGCATTGTTTCCCGTTACATTAAAAACGGTGTTAGGGTTTTCTATAATTTCACTATTTGTTTGATTAATAGGTGTGTAGCCTATAGATGTGAAGGGCTCTGTACTAGGAATACTGTTCGCTTGGCGTAGGAAGTCATCCATAAGCAAGGTGCTAGAATTAAAAGGGCCTTCAAGCATTACTTTTGCTTGTACTTCCACATAAGCTGGAGGCTGATAAACGTACAATAAACCTGCTTCTACTGGAAAACTTACGCCATCCGAAAAGGTAACGGTTATCGGTGCTTTGGGGGATAAAGAAGGTGGTGTATAGACGACGTAATGTTTTAGACCATTTTTATTAAAAACCATAGCCGCAGGATAGTCCGCCGTTACCGTAGCATCTACTTGACCGAGGCTATCCAAGGTATGCAACCAATGGTACAACTGACTGGGGGAGAAGGCATCGCCACTAAGCGGCTCATAAATGCCATTTACATTAGGAAGCCAAGGCAAGTTGGTGTTATAAGCGTTAGGCGTAGTTGCCGCTTTGTAGGAGGCCAGTGCCGTACTAGGATCATACAAAGCCTGGTAGCCCCACATCATATCATCCCAAAGTGGGGTAGGGGAGGAGGCATTCATGACTTGCATTTCTTCAAAAACGCTTTGTACGATGGCTGGATTTCGCCCTAGGTACAAAGCGGTTCCATCCAAGGGCAAAAGGTTGATACCCAGCATGTATTCAGGCTCTATCTCAAACCATTGGCTACCGCTTACTTTCTCTGCGCCATTGCCCCAAATCCGAGCTGCGGTTTTATAGGCATAGCCATTAGGAAATACCGTATTGTCAATATCAAACCAGTATTGTTCTACAGCTTCTATTTCGCTGAGGTAGAGGAATAAACCTAGGTCGCGTAGCGTTGTATTGTCAGTGTTTAAGCCCCACAAAAACACAGAGCCTGCAAAATTTATAGCTTCGGAAGAAGATTCTTGGTCATTACCAAAAAATAAATTGCATTGGCCATTTGCCCAAGAATGTCCTGCATAAACATCGTAAGTACGTAAGAATGGGAACATAGGATCATTGCGATCCCAGTTTGCTACATCTTTGATTATCAAATTGATCATTCCTCCCCAAGCAGATTCTACTGCCCAAGCGGGATCAAATTGGGCGATGGTGGCAGCAGCTTTGATAAAATAGCCATAATGGAAATGATGGTCATTAATTTGCTTCTCGGAACCGAAAGAGGCAGGATATCCAATTAGCGTTTGCCAATTGGAATCGTAATAGAAATACCCTCTATTTGTTTCGCCATCATCAGCTTGTAACCAATCTTCCATTTCTGTTTTCATCTCATTCAATAACTCATCACGCGCTGCTGTATGTCCTACGGAATGAGCAAGTTGGATTAGCTCCGATTGTCTTGAAAGACGCTTGCCCAACCAGTAAGTATCATCAGCAGTGTAGACATTCGTGGCTTGGCGTTCGTCTTCAATGAATTGATAAAGTAACAAAGAATCATAAGTTCCTGCCCAAGGCAATTCGGGCAAAATCCCCTTGTTTTGGATGCTTGTTGTAAAAATATTTCCTTTCACTACTTTCATTTCTCCCCTAGGAGATTGGTAGGTATAAGCTGTATTTACATCATTGGTATTCAACCATTGGTGACGGTATAATGCTGTAAGTGTCTCTGTTTCTGTCCCTTCCTTCGCCGTCGTACTAAGGTTGAAGGTAGACGTTAGCATTGCGGTAGCATCATCGTAATTCCAATCCACGCTAGTATTATCGACAAAAGCAAAAGCATGTTGAGCAAATAAAGACAAGGTGGCCAAGGAGTTATCAGGTAGCAAGGCTATGGAAAAATAGTCCTTACCATTCAAATCCGAGACAAAGGCATCACGCCAAGAGAGGAGCGAGCCATTTGCTGTTAATTCATTATGATCGTGCTGTATCGGTTGCACATTAAAAATAGCTCCTGTCGGGAAAAAAACACCATAATGGTGCCCACCCGTTGTAATTCCTACTACGTTGGTTCCAATGGTGTTATCTATGGTATGGGGTTGTCTCATACGGACTACGGCATCACCGCCGTTTTTGGTGCAATACAAGAAAGGAGAGCCGTGTGCCATCGTTATGTTCAAGACATTACTTCCATCATTCCACTGCGCCGTTACGTCCCAATCGCCATAATTATCGACCTTGACATGGGCTGGTGTAGGAGTAGCGGCATCCATATCCAAGCCCATCAAAGAAACTGTCAAATCCTCCACATCGGTCATCTGATATTGATATTTGGCAGAAGCCCAAGTATTGTATGGATTGATAACCTCTAAATTGGTGGGATAAACGGCACGCAATCCATAACGATTGGCTTGATAACACATCGGATGGGCGTATAAGCGCCAAGAATGCATTCCCCAGTTGAAATCCTTATCCGTTTCATAAGCCCAAAGCAAGGATGTCCACCAATCATTGGTTTGCGCGGGCTGGTTGAAGTTTGCGGTTACTTTTGGGTAAGTAGGTGTTCCAGTGTAATCGGAAGGAACTAAGGCGCCTGCTACGGGACTGAGGTTGTAGTGGCCTGCGCCTAGGGATACTTCTTGTGCTTGGGTAAGGAAAGTGGAGAGTATGAAAAGTAGGATAAGGAACTGCTTAAGTTTCATTTCTTTTGTATAATTCTTTGATTAGGAGGTTTTTGGGGTGTAAGTGCAAGGTTTTAGCAAAAGAAAAAATAGTCTTTCCCTGCTATCCTATCCCTAGTCTTTAGCCAAGCACGAATGCTGTCTTGCTCTTTAGGAGAAGCCACAGCGATTAAGATTTGTGGAGCGTCAATATGGTTCAAGTCGTCTATACTTCGTAAAAGTTGGTCGTAGATGTGCTTGCCTATTTTTTGAGGATTATTGCATACCCAATGGAAAGGTAATTGTTTTTCAGTCAGGTTCTTAGCTAGCCATTTTCCTTTTTTTCCTGCGCCCCAGATGACTAGCGATTTACTTGGTATTCTATCCAATTTAAGGAAATAATGTAGCTTGATAGCTAGGAAGCGATTATCGGAATAATGCTGGTGTGTTCTTGAGGTGCGGATGGGATAGTCACGCCAATCGTGTAGGACTTCAGTAGAAGCACAGACTTTTAACCCTTGCTCGTAGAAACGAAAGCATAGGTCGTAATCCTCTGGGTAACGATTAGGTTGAAATGCTCCAATAGCTTGAAAATCTTTGCGATGTACCATCCAACAGGGAGAGGGAATGACGCATTCCTTGTAGATTTCTTGATAATGATTGTTATTTTCGACTAGGCTGTTGAGCCATTCTTCGTAAGATTTAAAGCCATTGCCTAGTTGTCCTTCAGAAAAATAGCGCACTTTTCCAGTTGCTAAGTGCCCTAAACCGTTGGTAACAAGGAGTTTTTTCAGCGTTGCTAATTTTTGGATAGGCATCAAATCATCAGCATCCATGCGGGTGATATAGGTTCCTTTTGATTGAGCAAAAGCGGTACGGAGTGCCGGAATGATGCCTTGTCCTTGATTTTGGAAGACTTGAATACGGGCGTCGATACTAGCATAATGCTCTAGAATAGAAAGACTTTCATCTTCGGAATGATCGTTAACTGCAAGGAGTTCCCAATCTTCCTCGCTTTGCTTTTGGATGGAAGTAAGGCAATCATCTAAGTAAGGCGCCGCGTTTTTGACGGGCATTAAAATGCTTATGGTTTTGATAATGTGAGTGTTTTGTTGCTTGACCTCTTCATGTTTTCCGTGAAATACGTTAGGCTAGAGCAAAGGGAGGAACCCGATATTCTCTAGTAATGTCGATGTTTTTTCTAGAGAATGCTATAGCCTTGTACTATAACAGATGACACAGCTTTCTAACGGTTTAGCCCCCTAGTCCTTGTAGGTATTTCTTAGGTACTTTATAGCCTAGCGTTTTTGCTTTCTGGGCATCTGCTAAAGCTTTGGTTTTATTGCCTGCTTTGACATAAGCCTTTGAACGATAGTAGTATAACATGCCATAATTCGGATTTAACTCAATGCCTTTGTTTAAATCTCGAAGGGCATCTTGAACCTTGTTTTGAGTCGTCAATAGCATTCCTCTGTTGAGGTAGGCTTTTGATTCATAGGGTGTTAGTTGGATGACTTTGTTGTAGTCATCCATGGCTTTAGCTTCTTGTTTTTGAATATGATAAACGGCACCACGATTGAGTAGAGCTTCGCTATGGTTGGGGTCAATTGCTATGGCTTTATTGAAATCTTCCATAGCCCTTTTATAGTCTTTTTTGTCATAATAATGAGAGCCACGATTGACGAGCATCCCTAAGTAATTAGGATCGATTTCTAAGCCTTTATTGTATAGGGGGAAGGCCAAATCGTGTTGATTATTTCTCTTGTAATAGTAACTTAGATTGTGATAGGCTAATGCCGCTCTAGGCTGTTTTTCAATGACATCTGACCAAAGTGTCGCGCTATTTTTCCATACTCCTGCTCGTTGGAAAGCAAGTATAGAAAGCCCAATTACCCAAACCACTAAAATAGCTGTGGTGAAGGTTTTCCATTGAGGTTTCTTCTTGTTTAAGGAAACAAATGCATGACCTAAGATAAAGAAAAGCCCAATATATGGAACATAGGAGTACCGTTCTGCTAAGATAGCTCGGCCTACGGGGATGAGTTGTAAGACCATGATAATGGTAGCGATAAAAAATCCCAAACCAAAGACGAGTATGCTGTTTTTTCGATACTTTAAAAATAGGAAGCTACCAAGGGCTAGTATAGGCAAGGCACTTAGGTAAAATTGTAGGGGCAATAAATTCCCTTCTTTCAAGGGGTAAAGGTACAAAGCCGTCAAATCTATAGGGATAAATAGCTTGCCAATATAGGTGCAAAGGCCATAAGTAGCGATGAAAATCCTGTCTAGATGGGAGAAATCTTGGGTTGCTACCATACCTATGGCGCCGGTATCTTGCTGAGCATTTAACGCTTTGATACCGAATCCTATGGCTGTAAGAATGAAAGGGACTTTTTCTAGGAGTACGTCCTTGAATAAGGTATTTTGTCCTTTATTCTGTAGTCTTTTTTCCAAATAATCGATAAGAAGAAGAACCATAGGAAAAGAGACGGCCATGCCTTTGGAAAGGCAAGAGAGGACAAATAAGACTCCTGTAAGACTAAGCCATTTTATCTTTTCTTTAGGCTTTCTAATGGATTTTAAGTAGGTAATTAGCCCTGCTATGTAGAAGAAAGCATAAAGAACATCTTTACGTTCGGATATCCATGCAACGGATTCTACGTGCATGGGGTGTATGGCAAATAAAGTGGCGGTAATGCCTGCTATTTCCCATTTTCCTACGAGCAAAAAGATGAAATATAAAAGTAGTAGACTACTAAGCAGATGGAACAGAATATTTGTTCCATGATGTAACCTTGGATTGGCTTTACCTCCAGAGATGCTATACTCTAGGGCATAGGTCAACATAGTAATCGGATGATAATTACTCTTTACGTTTTCAGTCCATATTTTCTCCATATTTTCCCCATTCATCTTTTTGATAAATGAGGTTTTAAGTAAATAGGATTCGTCGTCCCAGTTTGTAATTTCTCCATTTAGAGCAGGAGAAAAGACAATAACAACAAGGATAGCTAGCACACCAGCTATCCAATAAAGTTGCTTGGGAATTCGGTTGGTCTCTTTAGCGGTAATTTGGCGCTTGGTCGGTCGCTTAGCTACCTGCTTTTTTTTTGGTTTCCTCATGTGCAACATTTTGGGGGGGTGATCTCAGTTTTGCAAGTTACTAAAATATTACGGTAGAGGACAGGAAAAAAATTATTTTTTGCTACTTATATATTGTAAAATAATCCTTTAGCGTAATATTAAAATTGTAAATAGCAAAGTTCCTACTATCTTTGTGAGGTGAAGAAGTGTTATTGACAAATTATAATAGCCTAAGTGTACTAGTTTTCACGCCTTTTGTTCGTTCTGTTCTTGTGAGACAGTGTCTCTTTGTTCATCATCGTCATGTTCGTTCTTCTAAACGATTTAATGACAGAGAGAAAGAATAGAATATTGTGAAGGAATTGAAGAGTTAGTACATTTAGATTTTTTTCGTTCTTACCTCATTTTGGGAAATCTTCGACGTAGTTTGTTGTTCGAATTAGCATACAAAAATGCAGCGAGTTTAAAGAACTTACTTAAAATAGTAGTATACGAGTAGCTTGTAGTTTTGTTCCGTATTAAGTTAAATCGTGGAATTTTTCTTGCATGAAGGTGCATGCAAGCTTAGGAACTGCATGAAAGTATTTGTTATGGTTATAAGTAGGATGCTTGTTTATCAGGTGCTTAAGGACTAGTGGGGAGGTGTCTTTTTTAGTTGAATTATGCTCGTGGTGTAGCTTTTATTAAGGAAATATTTCCAGATTGAGTTGGGGCGATGCCGGTGTTGCCAGACCAAGGGCCTTTCATTTTGAAAACCCCGTTATCTATTTCAAATTGTAGGGAGGCTTGCTTGATACACCAAGAAAGTTCTTCAGGTGTTTTTTCTCGAAGGATCTGATTTTCTTGAAATTCCAAGCGATTTCCTTTAAAGGTGCCTTCGAAAGACATTTCAGCATAAATATCGGCGACTTCAATATAGGAGATACCTGTGACCTGATCGCCTTCCTGTTGGATTTGGAGGGTGATCTTGTACTGGTTAAAATATTCGCCTGAATGATGGTGTAATTCGCCTTCCCAGGTTCCTGCAATATTCTTTTGTGAATATCCGAACAAGGAAATGGCGACACAGAGTAAAATGGTGATGCTCTTTTTCATGTCTGGGCTTACTTTTCTAATAACTGGGGTGGAAAGTTAGTTAAACATAAACAAAAACAAAAATAATTTAAGAAGATTTTCTATTATTTGGGCAGTCAGGTGGAATATGAGTTACAATTTTTGAGGATGTACAACTCTATTCATATGCTTGTCTTACCATATTATGTTTTTTTTGTTAGATTAGGAATGCTTGGCAGTTTTCTTTGTGACAGAAGAAAAGATATAAGAAAGAAGGTGAAACCAGTAGTTTTTAGCGATTGATGGATTACATGGTTTGAAAAAATAAATGTACAAGAATTGTCTTTTTATAGAACAAACTAGTAAATAGCTTAGGATACTACCCTTTGTCGTGTAATGAAAAAAAAATCTTAGAGACGAAGCAAGGAAGTTCTAGGCAACTTCCTTAACTTTGCTGACCATCATTATCAGCTTTCATTTAAGTTTTAAGAAATTTAATTAGAGGGACTTTAAGGATTACTTTGTATTCAAAATGGAATTTAGAAAGACCTCTTAAGTTTAATATAGAATATGAGAAGGATTGCTATTTCTGACATACATGGCTGCTTCAAAACCTTTAAGCGATTGTTGGAAAAAAGAGTTGTTTTGACGCCTTCTGACGAACTCTATCTCCTAGGAGATTACATTGATCGAGGCCCTGATTCTAAGGGCGTGTTGGATTATATACTGAACTTGAAAAAGAAAGGGTATTTCGTAAAGTGCTTATTGGGAAATCATGAGGAGATGCTTTTGAAGGGGGTGGAGCTTCGAAATTGGCGGAGTACTTGGTTGGTCAATGGTGGAGAAGAAACGCTGGAAAGTTTTAAGGCTAAGAATATTGATGAAATTCCTGCTCCGTATTTTGATTTTTTAGAATCGTTGTCACATTATCATTTAGTCGATAAGTATATCTTGGTTCATGCTGGTCTGAACTTTAAAAAGGGGGATCCTTTGAAGGATAAGGATTCTATGCTTTGGATAAGGCGTTGGTATCATACGTTGGACACGAATTGGTTGGCCAATCGTGTGGTTATTCATGGGCATACGACGACCGAAACTGCTGCTATTAAAAAAATGCATCAAAATCTAAAACAACTGCCTATCCTCAATATCGATGCAGGGTGCTACAAGGTTTTGTCTATTGATAAGGGGCAGCTTTGTGCATATGATATGACGAATGACGAGCTTTATTTTCAGAAAAATATTGATTTTTAAAGTAACGTCGGCTTTAGCCGACATGTTGCGTTTGTAGGTTCTTGGACATAAACTCCTACGTTTTTTGTACAGGAAATGTGGTATTATCGTTTTGGCGATTTTTAGCCATATAAGACTCCTAAGAAGATATAAGCTAGACACAAAAGACTTAGGAGGAGATCTGCGACCTTATTTAAGGCACACAAGCAAAACGCTTTTCTTGGTAGTGGCTTTGCCAGCTTAGTTAGTAAGCAGTGAACTCTTGCCAAAAAACTGGCAAAACTTTGTAGTCCGCGATAGTAATCGGGAGTATAAGGACTTTAGATTTTTTTCAAAAAATAAGTTGTTATGATGCTC
>JAHDHB010000119.1 GCA_020631545.1 Saprospiraceae bacterium
CGAAGGTCATGTAAGCGAAGACCATCAACCAATAGCGTAGAAAGAAATCGGCATTTTCCGTTACTTTCGAAAGGATAACGTAGTCAGTATTGGCATAGCCAAAAAGCAAGGCTATAACCGCATAATAAACCGCTGCAAAACCACTTAATGTGCCAATCATCAGAAACTTTCCTAGGAGAAATTGATTTCGGCTTTGGCCTGTCATGATGCTTTGACGCAAAGTACGGTTGGAATATTCGATAGACATAAGTAGAACTCCCAGAAAACCAAAGCAAAAGAACGTCAACCAACTACCTAAGTAGCCTAATCCAGCCCAAACATTGGGGAAAAGATAAAAACTCTCTGCTCCTATTTCTTCCGGCAACTTCATCGTCAGGGGAATACTAAAAAAAGTAGGCAAAGCCACCATATAGAGAACAAGGAAGACTAAAAAACCAACGTTTTTACGCAATTTCAGCCATTCTAACTGTAGCAATCTAAACATGTTTTTATAGTTAAGAGTTCACTATGCCTGAAGACACTACTACTTCTTGACTAATTTAATTTTTGGTTATTTCGAGGAATTTTTCTTCTAGACTTCGCTTTTTTACTAGGAGATGGGAAAGCGAGACGCCTTGTTCGAAGGCAAAGCGATTAAAATCAGCGGCGGAGTAGCCATCATTTAGCGTGAGTAGGAATCCAGATCTTTGCTCTTTCCAAGAGCTAATTATTGGGCAGCTTTCTAGGGTGCCTTCTAGAACAAACATGTTAGTCGCTCGAACTTCTACGGTTTTCTCTTGGCGCATAATATCCGCTACACTGCCTGCTGAAAGCAAATTCCCAAATTTAATGATGGCCACGTGGGAACAAATTTTCTCCACTTCATCCAAAATATGACTAGCCATGATAATGGTTTTGCCACGATTAGCAATTTTGACAATGATATCTCTTACTTCTGCAATTCCTTCTGGATCAAGCCCATTTGTAGGCTCATCGAAAATTAAAACATCGGGGTCGCCTACTAATGCAGCAGCGATGCCCAAACGTTGTTTCATCCCTAGAGAATAAGTACGAAAAGCGGAATGTTTGCGCCCTGCCAAATTCACTAACGACAATAAATCATTAATTTGTGGATTTCTGACTTCTTTGATATTCGCTACAATTTTCAGGTTATCCACTGCATTCAAGTAGGCGTAAAAATTTGGTGTTTCTAGCAATACGCCTATGCGTTTACGCACATCCGCATTATTTTTTCCTTCATCAAACCAAGAAAAGGAACCATTATTCGGGCGAATTATTCCCATGACCATCCCTAGAGTTGTGGTTTTCCCACTACCATTAGGGCCTAGGATTCCATACACCTCTCCTCTATTCACCTCAAAAGATAAATTGTTCACAGCAACGAGAGAACCATACCGCTTAGTCAAGCCATTAATGGTCAAAACATTATTTCCGATGATGTCATTCATATACTAGTGGGTTTTCATGGCGAATAGAGGAACAAGTAGTATTTCCTTGCTTCTTATCCTCTTTTATATGGTAAAAAATACAGCAATAAGATAGGGATATAAAGCTAATATTCTCTCTTTTTTCAGATAAAATCCATTTAATTCTGGACGAAAACGAATTTTTCAATAAATAAATTACTTAAGAAAGGAAGAATATCCTTCCTTTTCAATCCCCTATTAAAAAAGCGTCTGCTAGCACAAGGCAAACAGACGCTTTATTATTGCCCATATAAGTGGAATTTCCCACTAGTATGGCATCAAACAGGTTTTTTACATTAATCCGAAAGGCTTAGCAAACTTCATCATTTCTCCGATGTTGCTTACTTTCAATTTGCCAGTCATAACGGCCATTGTAGGATTTACCTTACCTGCCAATACATCGACAAAAGTTTGTGCTTTAGTGGTTACTACACACTTAGCCTCACCATTCTCGCCTTCAGTTACTTTACAAGTACCATCTTGAACAGTAACCGTATAGGTACCTTCATCCGAAAAATTGAAATGAAAAACAGAATTCGCATCGACCTTGCTAGAATCATACTTATTTTCAAGGTCGAATAGTAATTCGCGAGCTGACTTACTCATTATGCTTAGTTTTTATTTAGTAAAGAAGTATTTAGAATTTCGTTTCTTGAATCCTAAATTTGGGCGAAAATAAGAAAAAAGGAGGAATTTGGATAAAGAATAAGCAAAAAACTATAGTTTTTGCTGTATCCAGTTTAAAGTATAAGCAAAAAACTCTTCCTTGCCTATTTCATTATGAATTTCGTGATACCATCCATCCCACAGTTTAAGTGTAATATCTCCAGTTGCTTTTTTAGCGAATTCTTCAGTTCCTTTGGGTGAAGTTATTTCATCGCTAGAACCGTGCATCAATAACAAGGGAACATCTATTTTTCCTGCATTATCTTGCAACCATTTAGCAGCATCTAGCATTTCCATTCCCATAGAGGAGGTAACTCTATCATGTACCAAGGGATCGTTTATATATTTATCAACAACCGCTTTATCATGGCTTAATTTACTAGTATCTAAGGAATTTTTCTGTGCAAAACTAGGAGCTAGTTTTCTAGTCAATTTCCCTAAAAATACAAGGTAAGCTGGCGGTTCAAAACCTAATTTTATCCAAGGTCCTGTAGCAATCACGCCAGCTATTTTCGGCTTACGCCGTAGCAAATAATTCAAAACGAAATTCCCTCCCATACTATGGCCGTACAGAATGACTGGAACACCAGGGAAACGCGAATCGCCTTCCTCCAATAATCGCCCTACATTATCCATAAAATGCTCGAATTTAGCACCATGCCCTCTCTTACCTTCCGTTTTTCCATGCCCCAAATGATCATTAGCAACTACTGCAAATCCTTGATCAACAAAGAAATCTGCTAGATGTTGATATCTTGAACAATGCTCTCCCAGACCATGAACGAGGCAAATAACTGCCTTAGGTGTGGTATTGGGTTCCCAAGAACGAGCATAAACCTTCTCGCCTGTTTTTGCTCTCCAATGAAATTCTTTTTCTTGCATTTCGTTTAATTTTAGCGTAAGCTGCAAAAATAAGGATTATTTGAGTAGAATGCACGAATGAGGATCATTTTTGTCTTGAACAAATACAATTATTCGTTGTTTTATCTAATTTTACCGAGTAAGTGCGTGCTGCAAAATTAAAAGATATTCAAACTAAATAGAAGTGGCGTTCATGAAACTCCAATTAATTACTTACAAGTAATGCAATTACATGAAGAAGCAAAAAAAAGCAGCCGTTATAGGAGCAGGAATAGGTGGATTAGCTACGGCTATACGCCTGACTAACAAGGGGTATACTGTAGATGTCTTTGAAGCAAATGACTATCCTGGGGGTAAAGTAACTGAAGTGCGGAAAGCTGGTTTTCGCTTTGATGCAGGTCCCTCTTTATTTACACTCCCTTACTTGGTAGACGAGCTTTTTGAATCTTGCGGCAAGGCTCCCAAGAACTATTATGCATACCATAAGTTAGAGAATATCACACGTTATTTTTTTGAAGATGGAACGGTATTAAATGCTTGGAATGATGTAGAAAAACTGGCACAAGAATTTGCTGATAAAACAGATGAACCTAAAGAAAACATCCATAAATTCCTTAGAAATAGTGCAAAAATGTATGAGGCAACAGCCGATATTTTCTTGTTTAATTCCATGCACAAACTCAAGACATTTCTTAATTTTTCTGCCTTAAAAACTTTGTTGTACTTGCCATTGCTCAATCCTTTTCGTTCTATGGCCAAGGCAAATAACAAGCTTTTCAAGGATATACGGATTCAACAATTATTTAATCGCTACGCTACTTACAATGGTTCGGATCCTTACCAAGCACCAGCGACGTTGAATATTATTGCACATTTGGAGCATAATATTGGTGCTTTTTTCTTGAAAGGAGGTATGCATCAATTAACCCAAAGCCTTTACAGACTAGCTCAGGAACAAGGAGTTCAGTTTCATTTCAACCACTTTGTAGAAAGAATTCTAGTGGAAAACAAAAAGGCTAAGGGAATTATAACCGCAGGCAAAACACTAGATTACAACCTCATTGTCAGCAATATGGATGTCGTACCTACTTATCGTAGATTGATGCCGGATCAAACAGCTCCTGAAAAAATATTGAATCAACCAAAATCTACTTCAGCCCTGATTTTCTACTGGGGAATGAATGCTGTTTTTTCCGAACTTGATGTGCATAACATCTTTTTTTCCAAGGATTATCCTAGAGAATTCGATTTACTAAAACAAGGAAAGGTGATTAACGATCCAACTATTTACCTGTATATCAGTTCCAAAGCAAATCCAGCGGATGCACCACAGGGAGCAGAAAATTGGTTTGTTATGATCAATGTCCCGCATGATAGTGGGCAAGCGTGGGATTCCATTATAAAAAAAGCCAAGGAAGACATACTCTTAAAATTAAGTAAAAGGCTAGGACGAGATTTAGCCTCACTAATCCAATGTGAAGAGGTACTCACTCCTCAACTCCTAGAAAACAAAACCTCTTCTCTAGGAGGCGCCTTGTATGGTAGCAGCTCGAACAATATGATGGCAGCCTTCATGCGGCATCCGAATTTCAGTCGAAAGATAAAAAATTTGTACTTTTGCGGCGGTAGTGTTCACCCTGGCGGAGGTATTCCGCTTTGCTTGGCCTCTGCAAAAATTATTGACAAACTTTTGTGATAAGGCGTAAGGTTAAGAAATAATCAACTAATGAATTTAAATAAAGCAAACAAAGCCACTATACTGTTGGCCATCATATATTTAGTTGGTATCATCGGTTTAAATGGATCTTGGCAAGCCGTATTTCGCTTGCTGACTCCTTTTAATCTTTTGCTTACCGCTGCCGTGTTGCTTTTTTTCCACGAAGATAAACGCAATAGCTTAGGAACCTTTGGTTTACTATGCATGTTGCTTGGTTATTCGGTAGAAGTACTAGGTGTAAAAACAGGATTCCCCTTTGGTAATTACCAATACCTTACTACATTGGGTATCAAGCTATTCGATACCCCCTTAATGATTGGGGTGAATTGGTTAATTTTGACTTATGCTTGTGGGATGATTGCCCATCGTTTTCCTGTACCTAATTGGCAAAAAGCCTTGGTAGCTGCTGCTTTGATGTTGTTTATGGATGTTGTGATTGAGCCATTTGCCATAGAGCACTTGCTTTGGGCTTGGGAAGGAAATGTAATTCCTATTCAAAACTATGTAGCGTGGTATGGAATCTCTTTTTGTTTGCTACTGCTATTTTACCGCCTTGTTCCTCAGTCAGAAAACCCATTGGCTCTGCCTATTTATATACTTCTTTTCCTGTTTTTCGTTTTTAATAATGCTTTGATATCAAGTTAAATTCTTGTACAAAACAACGGGCAACCACATACTTTTAATTGTTGTCAAACATTTTTTAAGTTTACTTGTTTAAGCAAATGGAAACCTCATTTACTTGAAAAATAATTTCTCTTTTATGGAAGTTGCAATAAAAATAGCTTGTCTACTTGGTGCTTTTATCGGAATGGAATTCGTAGCATGGTTTACTCATAAATACATCATGCACGGTTTTTTATGGAGCTTACATAAATCACACCACGAGCCTAATGAGAGCTTTTTTGAATGGAATGACTTCTTTTTCTTGTTCTTTGGTTCGATTGGTGCTAGTTTGATTATCTTCGGTTTACCTGAGTTTGATTGGCGCTTTTTCTTAGGCCTAGGGGTTTCACTCTATGGCTTGACCTACATTACTATACATGATATCTTTATCCATCGCCGCTTGAATATTTTTAAGCATTCAGAGCATTGGTATTTTAAGGGTTTGCGAAAAGCACATTACAGTCATCATAAAATATTAACGAAAGAAGATGGGGTAGCATTTGGGTTATTGTGGGTTGATTCTAAGTTTTTTGCTAAGTATAGGAAGAAAAGAATAAAGAATAAAACATAGAAAATAACACTTTAGGTCTATTAATCCACTCCTTTATTAGTTTCCTCCCAATTGCTTTATTGTTTGGCATCTTATTGTGCAATCTCCCTTGTCAATTTAAATAAATTGAAAAGACAAAAAAATCATACAAAATACATCAACATTCAATTTATTTAAAGAACTTTACGTGCTCAAGCATTTTGTTTAAACTTTTTTCCATTTTCCTTAAACAAAACAACGATTGTCATTGTTAAGATACCATGAAAAAGCGAGCAATCATTATAGGGTCAGGATTTTCGGGCTTGTCGGCTGCGGCATCCTTAGCACAGCGTGGCTACCAAGTGACGGTCTTAGAAAAGAATGAAGGTCCAGGAGGACGAGCCTCTTTGTTTCATGAGAAGGGATTTACCTTTGATATGGGGCCTAGCTGGTATTGGATGCCTGATGTGTTTGAACAGTACTTCCAAAGCTTTGGTCGTGAAGTAGCGGACTACTATGAATTGGAGCTATTAGACCCCGGCTATCGCGTATATTTTGGTCAAAATGATGAACTGGATATTCCTGCTGGAATGGAGAAAATTTGTGCGTTGTTTGAACAGATTGAAGCAGGAAGTGGAGAAAAGTTGAAAAAATTCTTAGCAGAAGCAGGGGTAAAATATGAGCGCGGTATCAATGATTTAGTTCACCGTCCTAGTCATTCCATCATGGAATTTATGGATCCACGCTTGTTACGAGAGGTCACCCGCTTAGATTTGTTTACTTCTATTCGCAAGCATGTTCACCGTTCATTTAAAAACGATAAGCTGCGTAAAATCCTTGAATTTCCCGTGTATTTTCTAGGCGCATTACCTGAAAATACGCCTGCTTTATACAGTTTGATGAACTATGCTGACTTAGTTTTAGGTACTTGGTATCCAAAAGGAGGAATGCATAAAATTGTAGAAGGAATGGTCGCCGTAGCTGAAGAGTTTGGCGTTGAATTTCATTACAATCAAAATGTAAAGAAAATCAATGTAGCAAATGGAACTGCTAATTCAGTGGAGACAGAAACGCATGTTTTTGAAGGAGATGTTGTCGTTGCAAGTGCGGATTATCATCATGTAGAACAACATTTACTAGAAAAAAAATATCGGACTTATACCCCTGATTATTGGGATAAACGGGTGATGGCGCCTTCTTCACTCATTTATTTTTTAGGTGTAAACAAACGATTGAAAAACCTAAAGCATCACAATCTATTTTTTGATCAGTCTTTTGAGCAATTTGGTAAGGAAATTTATGAGACACCTAAGTGGCCAGAAAGTCCATTGTTTTATGTCTGCTGTCCTTCTCAGACGGATGAAACTGTAGCGCCAGAGGGTTGTGAAAACTTATTTGTGCTTATTCCTACCGCCCCAGGCTTAGAAGATACGCCAGAAATTCGAGCGCATTACTACGATCTCATTTTGGCTCGCTTGGAAAAGCTATCTGGTCAAAGCATTCGCGATAGTGTTGTTTATAAGCGTAGCTTTGCTCACAAAGACTTCAAAAACAGGTACAATGCATTCAAAGGCAATGCCTATGGTTTGGCTAACACGCTAATGCAAACTGCCGTTTTTAAACCGAAGATGAAGAGTAAGAAGGTAAATAACCTTTATTATACAGGGCAGTTAACGGTTCCTGGGCCAGGTGTACCACCGTCTATTATCTCTGGACAAGTAGTCGCGAAAGAAATTGCTAAGAAATTTGGAGAAAAGCCAATTGCGCGGCCTCAAAAACGTGCCATGAACGCTCCAATATCCTAAGACCAATTTTTGTTCGTCATTCATCTATATCATCAAATAACAAACAACTAAATCTACCGGTTATGTGTGAAATCTATGATGCTGTTTCCTTTGAAAGCAGTCGAGTCGTAACCAAAAGCTATAGTACTTCTTTTACGTTGGGCATCAAAATGTTGGACAAGAAAATGCATAAACCGATATACGGCATTTATGGTTTTGTGCGCTTGATCGATGAGATTGTCGATACCTTCAAAGCTGGTGATACAAGAAGGATGCTGGAGGAGGCAAAAATAGAAACACATCGTGCGATTGAAGAAAAAATCAGCTTAAACCCCATCATCCATGCTTTCCAAATCGTGGTGAATCAATATAATATTGAGTGGGAAATGGTGGATGCTTTTTTCAACAGTATGGAAATGGACTTGGAGAATACGAAATATGACAACCTTCGCTATGAGGAATATATTTATGGTTCGGCAGAAGTGGTAGGTTTGATGTGTTTGAAGGTATTTTGTCATGGTGATGAAGCATACTATCAAGAACTAAAGGCGCCTGCTCGTAGCCTCGGTGCTGCCTTCCAAAAGGTCAATTTTTTACGGGATGTACAAGCTGATTATGAAGATAGAGGAAGAGTTTATTTCCCAGGAGTAAATTTTGATAACTTCACTCTAGCCGATAAACGAGCTATTGAGAAAGATATAGAAAAAGATTTCGAAGATGCTATGGTTGGAATTTTAAAACTTCCTAGGGCAGCACGGTTTGGCGTGTATGTTGCTTATAAGTACTATGCTCAGTTACTAAAGAAGATACAGAACACGCCGCCATCAGAGATTTTGAATAGTAGAATTCGTATTCCTGATGGAGCAAAATACTTACTATCCGCTACTTCTTACTTGAAGTATCGATTACACCTAATCTAGTTTCATTAATGAAAATATCATTTCTCTTAATCCTGTGTTTTATGGCTTCCAATGTTATCGGTCAAGAAGTAAGTTTGCAAGAACTTCGCGCAAAAATCGATTTGGCTTCAAAGGACAAAGCAACAAGTAAAAATCTATACAACCGACTGGAGGCAATGGATTTAAAAGGGAAACCCGTACTTGGGGCATACGCTGCAACACTAGAGACTATGCAAGCCAAATACTCCATAAATCCTTATACTAAATTGAAGTATTTCAACCAAGGTAAAAAGGATCTAGAGTCCATTATTGCACAGTATCCCAACAACCTAGAAATCAGACTACTAAGGTTAAGCATACAAATCAATGTACCTCGGCTACTCAATTACTCCGACGACATTGTAGAGGATAAAAAACTACTACTAAACAATTTAAATCAAATTGTAGACGAAGAGTTGAAGAAAAATATCAAAGGCTTTTTACTGATGAACGATGTTTGTACGGAGGAGGAAAAGCGCTTGATAAATGAAATATAAATTTTGAGTTATTAAATCGTTTTCAAGGCTCCAAGTCCAAATAGGTTTGGACTTGGTAGCTTTTTGAAAACTCGTAAATCGTAATTCCTAACTCGTAATTCCCTCAACTATGGAACAAGTAATACTCGTTAACCAACATGACCAAGAATTAGGTTTGATGGAAAAAATGGAAGCTCATAAGAAAGGCTTACTGCACAGGGCATTCTCTATTTTTTTATTCAACTCTAAGGGAGAATTAATGCTTCAACGACGTGCCTTATCCAAGTACCACTCAGGCGGCTTATGGACAAATACTTGCTGTAGTCACCCAAGGCAGGGAGAAACGGTATTAGAGGCTGCTCATAGAAGATTGGACGAAGAAATGGGGATGGCTTGCGAAATGAAACAAGCTTTTCACTTTGTTTATCGTGCAGAACTGGATCACGGGCTAACAGAACACGAATTAGATCATGTGGTCTTAGGTTTTACAGACCATCAACCTATCCTCAACCAAGAAGAGGTAATGGATTGGAAATATATGTCGCTCGACCAAGTCGCAAAAGATATGCAAGCCTATCCAGAACACTATACTGAATGGTTTAAAGTTGTTTTCAATCAAGTAGGTGAGACCGTTGCTCTTTGGCAAAAGCAACAACAAGCGAATAAGACCTCCTCAAATCTTCAAACTGTTCCTGCATAAATATAGACCTATGGAAAAAGCGAACACACAACTAGAATACTTAGCTAAGAAGTTGCGTCAATGCCGTTCTTTGCCTGAGTTCCAACTTTGGGAAGCACTCATGAAGGCGGATTTCAATAACTATAAATTTCAACGTCAAGCATTAATAGACAAGTATATTGTCGATATTTTTTGTGATGAATTAAACCTTGTGATAGAAATTGATGGCGACATGCACGATCTTAAGTACGAGCAAACAGCTAGACGTTATACCAAAATGAAAAAGCTGGGTTTGAAGGTCTTACGTTTCACCAATAACGAACTCAAGAGCAATACGAAAGCTGTACTCCAAAAAATAGCTCGAAAAATCGAAATGCTGGAGAAAGATTATATTTTGACGAAAACACGAGTGTAGATGAAGAATTGAGGGGCGAGATTTTTAGAAATCCTCCTCTCCCTCATCTCATTCAAGGACTCAGAAAATGTTCGAAAACCTTTTGATGAGCTGCACTTGATTCGAAAGCAAAACTAGACCATGGCAATTTATACCTACTTGATGCTCAATTTATTTACGGTTTCTGTTCCATTAGCAAGGAGTTTTGAGCCAAGAATTGCTTATTACAAGCAATGGAAGCATCTTTTTACGGCTATTGGGATCACTGGAGCGTTCTTCTTAGTTTGGGATTTCTTCTTTACAAAATGGGGCATTTGGTCTTTCAATCACAACTACGTAATAGGCTGGGATATAGCGGGTATGCCCTTGGAAGAATGGCTATTTTTTCTGGCTATTCCTTTTGCTTGCGTATTCATTTATGAAGTACTCAAATATTTCTTCCCTCTCAAGGGAATGGAAAAACCTGCAAGAATTTTTACCCTTGTCCTCTCCATCTTTTTATTGATTCTTGGCCTCCTAAACTTAGACAAACTTTACACCAGCACCACGTTTATAAGCACTTCTATTTGGTTACTCAGTCAGTTTCTTTGGTCAAAAAAGAGCTATTTCAGCCATTTCTACCTCTCCTACTTCATCGCCCTCCTCCCCTTTTTCATGGTCAATGGAGTCCTGACCTCCCTACCAGTCGTATCTTATAACGATTTGGAAAACTTAGGTATACGCTTATTCACGATCCCTATCGAAGACACCGTTTACATGCTCCTTTTATTGATGATGAATGTAGGGATTTATGAACATTTAAAGAAAGAGGAATAAGCTTTTCGCTCCAAAATTTCATACATCCAGCATCAAATTACGAATGAGGAATTACGAATTACGAGTTGCCCTCATGACGATTTTCTATTCACTCTAATTTTCTAGAAAATTTTCCCCAAAGGCCTATTTGTTACATCATATCTCTTACTTCATTTTCATTACTTCATTTTCAAATTGCTGTTCCAATTCCTTGTTCGGATTCATTTTACTTACAATATATCCTGCTAGCATGGACATTAAAAACGAAGGTAGTAAGACATCCAACTTCTCTATATAAGGAGCAAGACCAGCGATTTGTGGTACAACAAACTTAAAAAAGGGCACACAAATAAAGCCTGTTATCATAGAAGCAATAGCACCTTTTTCCGTATAGCCTTTCCAAAACAAGGACAAAATCGTAACAGGACAAAAGGTCGCTGCAATCCCTGACCATCCAAATATCACAAACCAAAATATCGTCCGTTGTTCATTAAAATAAGCAACAGATAAGGCTATGCCTAAGGCAGTTACAGCCATCAAAATCGTTACCCATCTCGAAAGTCCTCCCAAGTTTTCTTCTTTAATATCTGGACGATAAATTTGTTGGTAAAAATCACGCGCAACAGCACTTGAAGCTACGACCAGCAAAGAATCAATCGTAGACATAATCGCAGCTAAGACGACCGCTATATAAATACCAACGATAATCGGAGGAAAAACATGCTCAACCAACATAATTAGTACATTTTCCGCGCCTGTTCCAAGCACAGCGGTCGGTTCTTGCCCCACCTTAGTGAATAGATATCGCCCTAAAATCCCAATAAAAACAGCAGAGACACAAGTAAATAGGGTAAAAATAAGCGCAACCCAACGCCCTTTCACAATTTCTTCTTCATCCTTGATAGATATGAACCGCACAAAAATCTGGGGAGAACCTAAAAATCCTAAACCAATCATCAAAAAACCAAGAATACCACAGAATGACAGTAAACTTCCCCCATCAGTATTGCCCCAAATGCTTGTCAATGCAGGATCTATAGCCGTCAAACCTGCGATGATGCCAGGACCATCTCCTAGAAAAAAGAGTGTTGTAATCGGTAGTAAAACCAAGCCTGCTAACATCAATAATCCTTGAAACAAATCGGACCAAGCCACAGCCACAAAACCTCCTATAAAAATATACGCGACCACAATCAGAAAGCCCACCAAAGCTCCTGTGTAATAATTCCAATCTAAAAAGGAAGTAAAAGCCTTGCCCGTCGCATCAATTTGAGCACTCACATAAATCACTACAAATACGGCTAAGCAAGTAGCAGCAATGATTCTCAACGTGTGAGCCGTAGCTCCGAAGCGACTCATCAAATAATCAGGAATAGTGATAGACTCATATTTGTCTGTCAAATATTTAAATCGCTTAGCCATGACAAACCACGCAATGCAAACCCCTAAAAACTCGCCTAAGACCACCCACAAAGCACTAAAACCAACCATAGCCCCCATTCCCGTCAAGCCAAGTAGCAACCAAGCAGATTCGCCCGTTGCACGAGCAGAAAAAGCGACGACCCAATACCCCAAACGTTTTCCCCCTACATAAAAGTCTTTCAATCCTTTTACTTGCTTGGAAGCCATGATGCCAATGAAGAACAGAATTAGGAAATAAATACCGAGAATGATGTATTTAGTAAGCATATGCACCGATTTTGATGCTAAATATACGAGGATTTAAATGGAGAAAGAGAATGAAGGATGGAGAATTTTTAATTCTTAGACCTATAATCCGCTATTTTTATAATATTTTTGCCCTGTGAATGCTATTCACTTCAAATTCACCAATTATCAAAATGAGCGATTCATGAAATATATACTTGCCCTAGACCAAGGGACTACTAGTTCAAGAGCTATTATTTTTAACAAAGAAGGCGATATTGTTGCTACTGAACAACAAGAGTTTACCCAGTATTATCCTAAAAATGCTTGGGTAGAGCATGATCCACTAGAGATCTGGCAAACTCAACTCACGGTAGCCCGTAATGTATTAAAAAACAATGGAATTCAAGCAGAGCAAATTGCTGCTATTGGCATTACTAATCAACGTGAAACGACGGTCGTTTGGGATAAAAATACAGGCAAACCTATTCATAATGCCATCGTTTGGCAAGACCGTCGT
>JAHDHB010000120.1 GCA_020631545.1 Saprospiraceae bacterium
AAGATACCTATAGTCGTACAAAGAATAAAAAATGTTAGACAAGAGAAGGTCTTTTATCCGACGAAAGTAATTGGATCAAAAAAAGGACAAAACACCGTGAGAGTCTTTTGTCCTTTTCAGTATAGCGTTAAAAGTCTGGAGGCAAGCAATATAAGCAGCCACCACCACTCCTAATTCGTAATTCGTAATTTCCAACTAACAGTTAGAACAAGCTTTCGATCACATCTTCTTCAGTAATTCCAGCCGCTTCCGCCTTGTAATTTCGGACAATACGGTGGCGTAAGACGTATTTAGCAATGGCTTGTACATCCTCAATATCAGGAGAATATTTCCCACTGATAGCTGCGTGGCATTTTGCGCCAAGCACCAAATATTGTGAAGCCCTAGGACCAGCCCCCCAAGAAATGTACTCATTAACTTCCTTCGTTGCTAGTGATTTCCCCGGTCGAGTTTTAGCCGCAAGACGAACCGCATATTCAAGGACATTATCCGTGATAGGAATTTTTCGAATAAGCTCTTGAAAACCTAGTATCTCTTTAGCACTCAAGATGTTCGACAAAGATACTTTTCGGTTAGAGGTCGTGTTCTTGACCACCATAATTTCCTCCTCATAGGTAGGGTAATCCAAGGTGATGTTGAACATAAAACGGTCAAGCTGTGCTTCTGGTAGCGGGTAAGTACCTTCTTGTTCAATAGGGTTTTGGGTGGCCAAAACGAAGAAAGGAGAAGGCAATTTATGTTCTACTCCAGCCATAGTAACACAACGTTCTTGCATCGCTTCTAGCAAGGCTGCTTGTGTTTTAGGAGGCGTACGGTTAATCTCATCAGCAAGGACGATATTGGAGAACAAAGGCCCTTTATTGAATCTAAAATGGCGATCTTCGTCCAGTATCTCCGCCCCCGTAATATCCGAAGGCATCAAATCTGGAGTAAACTGAATTCGTTTAAAATCTAGATCTAAAACCTTGGCAATAGTGCTTACTAAGAGCGTTTTTGCTAAGCCTGGCACCCCCACAAGAAGGCTGTGGCCATTACTGAATAAGGAAATAATCACCGTTTTGACTACTTCTTCTTGACCTACTATTATTTTTCCTATTTCACTAGATAGATCTCTGTACGCTTTTGCCAAAGCATCTACTGCTTCAACATCAGATTTATACGCCATAATTGTCTTTATATGCTTGTTAATGTAGCAGTTGGCCACATAAAATGGCCGTTTGCCCTGTTGTTTGTTCGGGTCTTGCTACAGAATATTCGTCAAATATTAAATAACGCTAGTTTTATCGTTTAGTTGCCTTTCGTTCCATTTTTTTTATAAGAAGGAAAACTACTCGTTAAGCGTCTGTTTAAATTTCGTTTTGGGAGATAATAGCCTAGCTATTGCCAAAAAAAAGGCCAAAGTCAGGACTAAAAAGACACTTTTCTAGCCCAAAGGATGAAATGCAAACATGTTATAAGAAGCCAAAGCCACAGGCTTCTCGTTTCGTACTCCTTAAAGTCCCATGTGAGCCGTCCATTTCGTTAAAGAAGGACATTTTTGGAAGTTGTCATCCAACTGAATGTACATCTTGCCCACTTTATCATCTACCCATTCCTCCATATATTTTAGCTTCTTCTGTTCTAGAGCGGCATTCTGAATTTTAGAGTAATCTTGTTGAAGGCTAGCCGTATGTGGTTCCGTTTTTTCAAGGACTCTCACAATGCGGTAAGCCGTTTCGCCCGTAGGCGAAGTAAATTCTACAGGTTCAGAAATATCTCCTTTTTCTAAACCATCAATAGCAAAATAAATTTCAGAAGGCAATTCCCCAATTTCAAAAGTACCCACTCCAGTTTGCGGATTCACCATGATTCCTGCATTGGATTTACTTTGCTCTTCTTCAGAGAATTTTTTAACCGCCACATTAAAAACTAAGGAATCATTGACAACGAGCGTACGTATGCTATCCAATTGCTCCTTAGCTTTGTCCTTATCTGCAAAGGTAATTTCAGGTTTTACAAGGATATGTCTTGCATTAATGGTATTCCCTCTTCGCTCAATAAGTTGTATAAAATGGTAGCCGTATTCCGTTTTTACGATAGGCGAATACTCCATTGGTTCCAAACGAAAGGCAGCAGCTTCAAACTCCGGAACGAGTTCTCCACGACGTACCCAACCTAGGCTTCCTCCTCGTGCAGCAGAACCCGGATCATCCGAAAAAATGCTGGCTAATTCTGCAAAATCTTCGCCGCCATTCACAATACGCTCTTTCAAATCTTCTAATTTGTCTTTAGCTTTTTTGGCTTCTTCGTCATTCACTTTAGGTTTGATGACAATTTCACTCAACTCCACTTCTGAGCTAAAATACGGTAGACTATCTTTGGGCACCTCTGCAAAGAAAGCTTTCACTTCTGCTGGAGTAACGGATACATCAGCCACCACTTGGCCTTGCATACGCTGCACAAGCAATTGTTCCTCCATTTCCGTTCGCATATCTTCTTCAACTTCTGGTGGTGTTTTCCCATAATAGTCCTTGAATTGCTCTATATCGTTATTCATGTAGCGCAAAATCTGCTGAATACGTGCTTCAATTTGAGCGTCAACTTCTTCTGGAGCTACAACGACACTATCAATATTAGCTTGAACAAGAAAAACTTTTTGTACAATAAGCTGATCGGCTAGTTCGCAACGCGCTTCTGGCGGCAAACTGCCTTGTTGGGATTCTAAATATTGGAATTGCTCCTCTACTTGGGAATGTAGAATAATCTTATCACCAATGGTCGCAATGACTTTATCCACTAAAACCGCTTGTCCCCAAAGATTGGGAGCAACCAATAAGGCTAATAAAGTCAATCCAAAAATAGCTTGTTTCATATTATAAAAAATTTGACTGTTCTTCAAGTAAATAAACCTCCTTCTAATAGTAGAGAATAAATGGTATGAGTAAAAGGACTTTCCCGTCATAACGAGTGGATTTTTCTTCGAAAAATCTATCTCTCTTCTCTCTACCTTCTACGCTCTACAATTTCTCCTCCTCATCAGAAAATTTCAATATTATTGTTCTCAATTTCACGTTTAAACGCTTCTTCCGTCAATTTATTCAATTGCTGAATCCGTTTTTTTCGAACCAATATCTTCGCAATATTATTTTGGACGTAAGAAAGCGGAGAAGGGTCATTTTTTAGTTTGACCTCCTTTATCATTAAAAAGTAGCGGTACTTACTATCTTTCAAGTATTCTTCCTTGGTCGATCTCAGTTTACGCATGCTAATGAAATCATCCGGTGTCTTGCTCAAGACCTCATTCAAGGGTGTCCATACTTTATCATCAAGGATATACGATTCAGCATTATTGGCGATGTAAGCCCCCATGGCTCCGACCCCTTTATCTTTGTCATACTTCCACCAACGTTTAAGGTTGGAAACATCTTCAGCGTCTCTATCTATCTTTATGAAAATTCCTCTAAAAATAGGTTCTTCCAAGGGATAATTGGCCTTATTTTCTTGGTAGTAAGCCTTGATATCTGCCATAGTTACAGTGGTATCCTCTTGTTTTTTTAGCAAAACCTCTTTATAGCTATTCAGAATAAGCCCTGAGCGGTAATCTTCTACCAAACGCACAATATCCACGTTATCCGGCATATTTTTCTTGGCCAAATTCAGCATCATTTTGTCCCGTGCCCAGTTTTCGATGTATCCCTGAACCATTAGAATACTGTCTTGCTTGCTCGTTCCTTTTCTAACTAGGCCTTCAATATCAGATGGATACAACACTTGATTGTAAACTCTCGCCAAGGCTCCTTCCTCGGGCTTCTTGAAGTTATTACATCCCGAAATGGCCAATAAAAGACCTATGACCATTAAAACTAATGGTTGTCTAACGAAGAATAATGAAAGCTTAGTATAGTTTAGAATCTTCAATTTCTCAATTTAATTAGTTAGATGTTAGTTAAGAGTTAGGAGTTAGGAGTTAGGAGTTGCTTGGATGACCACTCTTAACTTCTAACTTTTAACTCCTAACTAATCAATTTATTATTGAATCAAGCTCTTTAATACAGCTTGGTTAATATCAACGTTATAGGCCTTTTTCAATTCCTTGACCCATTGTTGTTCAAGGCTATCTTGGTAGTCGGCTACGACATACCCTCTAGCCTCTTTCAACGTTTTTGGCGTAGCCGGCAAAACTTCTTCGATTTTCATAAAGGTCATTTCTCCTTTCTCCTCCTTAACCTTGCTAACGGTTCCTTTTTTCCAAGCAAGATTGTCCAAATCTCCATTGCGTCCTTTTTCGTACATTTCATTGCGTACAGCTACGATTTCTCTTGATTTGTTCAGCTTGGAGAGTACAGCGGAGGCTGGTTTTTTAGCGGCTAGTTTACGCGATTTAGCACCTAATTTTGCATCCGCTGATTTATAAGAGTAAATGCTCACACGCGCACGTTCTGACCATTTGTATTTCTCCTCATTCTCCTTGTAAAACTGCTTCAAACCAACCGTATCCGCAGAAGCTTTATCCCAAACCAATCGTTTAGTCGCTTCGAAAAGCAAGATACCTTCTTCGTATTCTCGCATCAAGGACTGAAATTCAGGATATTTCTTTCCGAGTTGACTTTCCTCGTATTTGATAACTTGATCTGAAGCAAAATCTTCAAATAACAACTCAGCTACTTCCTGTGGTGTTTTTCCCTTTGCTCTTCTGATTCGCAGGGTACGATTATTCAGCAGGTGCGTCGTGAAAGGGCCTAAATTTATCTGCTTATCGCCAATCGTGAAAATTGGTTTGTCAAGACCTGTTTTAGGGGCTTTCCAAGCAGCCGTGGTGAAGTCTTTATCAAGCGATTTATAAAATGCGCCTAAGTTCGTGGTATTTACCTTGAACTTATTCTCATCTTTGATGCGTTGAATCATTGCATCTTTAGCGATGCTGTATCGACTGTCTCTTTTTACTTTGTTAAGTAAAGCGCCTTTTTCCACCTCATACGCATCCATATCCTTCTTTTCTAACCGCTTAATGATGTGCCAACCAAGGCTACTAAGGAAAGGTTTGGAATATTCTCCATCTTTCTTCAAGCCAAAAGCAGCATCTTCAAAAGCCGTTTCGTAGACATTAATCCCAAAAAAGCCTAATTCTCCACCTTTCGCAGCGGTTTTGGTGTCTGAAGATTCGGCTTTAGCTAGCGCTGCAAAGTCTTCACCTCCTTTTAAACGTGCATAAATGGCATCAATTTTAGCCTTAGCAGCCGTTTCTGTAGCATTGGGGTCGTTTTTTTTGACACGGGCTAGAATATGAGCGGCATTCATTTCCCCTCTTGCTTTACGCTTATCATTCACCTTAACTATATGGTAGCCTAAACTCGTTCGGATCGGCTTGCTGTATTTCCCTACAGGCGTTTCATAGGCTGCCGATTCCAATTCATAAAGATTCGGCAATTGTAACGCTTTGAAATAGCCTATTTCTCCACCATAAGGGCGTAAAGAAACATCGTCTGATTTAGTCTTAGCCAATTGAGCAAAATCAGCACCACCTTCTAAGGTTTTATAAAGTTCATTGATTTTTTTCAGCGCAGCGGCTTCTTGATCCTTTTCCGCATTTTGGGGCAACGAAGCTAGTAAGTGGCTAATATTGACATCATATAAGGATCGATCATACGCCTCACGGACTAGCTTTTCAGTCAATTCCTTATCCATAAGGTAGGATTTGGAGAGTTGTTGACGATAGCCATCCAATTCCCTCTTCAAGGCTGGGATAGTATCCAGTTTTAAATCTTTTGCCCGCTTAACTTTTAGCTTAAACTTGGTGTATAAATCCAAGTATTCTTCAAGGGAAGTTTTGCTAAAGTCGGCTTTATCGCCATTCGTTTTGGAGTAGATGTATTGAAACTCCGACACATGAACGGGGCTGTCCTCTACAGAAAATAAAATAGGGTCATCCTTTTGAGCAACTAGGTTAACGCTAAATCCTAGGCATAAAATGAGGAACGTTTTGATACTTCTAAGTGTCATTTTCAAATTTTTAGTCCGTTTTACTCAATATTTGGGTCAAAAATAAAGTAAAGCAAAAGCTATACCTCTATTTTTCAATACTGTATGTGGTCACATTGGCTTGATTTCCTTCATTTCCTAAGCGTTATTTTTTCTATAACGACTAAATGAAGAGCTTACAATTTTGCAAAAGTAATGATTTTTGAGGCAATTCGCGATTCTTGCGGCGTGGAAACCACAAAGAATGTTCCTCTTTTTAGAATATTAACGTATTGTTAACGGAAAAATGTTCAAGGATGAATTTAACCTTACGCTTCTTGATGGATTTTTAGCGAAATGGTGCCTCACCTTCTCGGTTTTGACAAAGATAGAAAAGGGGAACGTTTAGGAGCTAAAACCGTCGATATATACTTCTCTTCTACTCCCCAATTTCAGGAACGACAAGGCGTTTTATGATGTTTTTCTGCTTACTAAAGTTGATTTTTAAGAGATAGACGCCTGGGGAAAATCCTTTTAAGTCGATTAAGCGTGTATATTCCCCCTCCGGTTGAGCCGTAAAGCGCTTTATCTTTTCCTCACGCCCTTTTCCACTATAAATGCTCAAGTAAACATCTTCTGGTTGTTCAATTTCATATTTGAGGCGGAAGATTTTTGTAACAGGATCAATTTTCGTCTCTTCATAATTCGACCAAGGCGTAAGTTCTATTTTTTTGACGATGGTGTAGTCAGGATCCTCGGTGGCTTTGGTAATTTTAATCCGATAGTATAATTCTGAGGCATTTAAATAAGGCGCACGGAAGTCCTTGCTCTTAAAAGAGCGGGCGTCTTTAGATGCTTTCTCCAATAACAGCGTATCAATAGTGCTAAAGTACTCCCCATTCATAGAACGTTGAATTTCAACCGTAACGTCCTTGGATTCATTGATAACGGAAAACTCCATCTCCAATTGCTCTTCATTCAAGTTTAAATCAAACCCTTTAATTACATTAATGTCTTTAGGCTTTGGTGGCGGTGGCGCTACTGGCGTACGTACGATAGGAGAAGGGATATAATTTTGGTTGTGAATATAAATGACTTCGCCATTTCTAGGATTCCAAATGTCGAGATTAGCCGGAGGTGTGAAAATATCATAAGGAGCGACTTCGCCAACTTCCTTGGCATTATCGGTTTTTATCGTCCGAATTTCTACTCGCTCCATGTCTACAAATATCCATTTAAATTGATTGAAACTTCCGCTAGCACGCGTCCATTCTTTATCATGGTTATTAGGGCGGATTGGTGCTCCCCAGCAGCCTTCTCCTACGTAGACCGTTCCATTTTGATCATCGCGGACGAAGCCTTGATCATGGCCTGGTTCTGAAGTTGGGCGAATGGGCCAGGTGGATTTTACAACATGGCCATCACATTCTACAACGACATCAACGTTATGTTTGTAAAACAAAGAAGCCCAGCTTGTTCGCTGTTGTTCCCGATTTCTTTTCTTGGCCGTATGTGGCCGAATGGGATGGTGATATTGTGCAAATTTCCACACATAATCCTCATATTTTGTCAGTTCACTTTCGAGCCACTCTGCTTGTGTTCCTCCCGCTGACATCATGGAATTGAGGGTATAACTTCGCAATAAATTGCCGCCAAACCCTAGGCTATAGTAGATATTTTTATTTGGTGCATCGAAGAGATCGATCAAGGTTTGATTGGAATATTCGTGGTTCCCTCTAGCAGGAACGATAGGCGTCATACGGCCATCTTGAGCAATGGTCAACTGCCAATCATCCATCCATTGCGGCCATTGCGTTTTATTATCGCCTCCTGTCATATCGCCTCCAAAAAGAACGACATGGGGCTTTAGTTTGGCAACAATGAGATTCGCATTTTTACGAGAAGTACGATTGTTCCTAGAGTCTCCACCAGCAATGATCGACAGGCGTTCGTAAGGATGATCAGGCACCGTCGTAAAGTACATCCGCCGACTCGTTCCATCACTATCCTTGATAAGGAAATAATAGGTCGTACTTGGCCTAAGATCAGCTAAACGCACAAAAAAGTTGTTCATGCCCTTGGCTACCACACTATGATGGGGCTTAGCAGAATAAGCATAATTGCGATATTCTTGACCAAAATCCACTTCATCATAATAGACAACAGCCTGACCACCAGAAACTTGATTCCAAGCAATGGTTACCGTTGTGGAAGGATCATCCCTCCATATACAGCGGTATTTATCTGTACGAGCTTCTACTTGGCTCGCCAGCAAATACAAGAATAGGAAGATGGGAATGAGATGGTTCTGCTTCATTTTTGGAAATTCCGAATTGCGAAGATAAGCAATATCTTGGTTCTGAATGAAGAATGGAGAATGGAGAATAGTATTTTCGCTTAAAGGTACAAATCAGTCACCTTCTAATCCTCTGTTTTACAAATACTTGAAAAAAGCACGATTTTTTACAAATAATTTTTCATAATGCACTATTTGGGGTAATATTGAACAAGGTATTGTAGCGCTATGACACGTGCATCACAAAGACTTTTCAGATTTCATTAGTAAATATCAAAGATGTTGTCTTCACTTAAAAATTTCACTCTTTCAGGGTTTTCGCACTAGTTCTTCTATTTTTCTGTAATCCTTCCATCCCTTCGGGATTTATACGCATCATTTATCCGAATTTGAGGCAAACCCTGAAAGGGTGTTAGGATTATAGACCGTAATTTAGTCAGGAACCAAAACCCTGAAAGGGTGAAATGATTAGCTATTCTATTCGTCCATAAAATTAGCATGAAAAAAGTCTCACAATTTGGAGCTTTCAAGCAGCTAAGCATTTTCGACGCTGCGTTTCCACTTAAACAGAACTAATTCAAGTACTTGGTTAAACCTTCTGCCACAGCAAAGACATAGCACATTCTGCCAACCCACCAAGCAGCCGCCTCAAACGTACCACGTCGAGTTGTTTGCTGCCTGCGAAGCTCCTAAAATTTTAGGCTTTTGTGTCCGCAGTTTTTAAAATCGTAAATTCCGTCAGGAATCAATCGTTGTCCTCAAGTCACACACACACACTCACACTCACACTCACTCCCCTCTCCTTTCACCGCGTATTTTTTGCATCAGCATACGCTTGAATTCTCTTTCGATGAGCGGCAATTTTGCTATTTTTTTGGCGGGAATAGCCGTTTTGAGCTTTTCGAAGTACTTGATTTGGATATTTAACTCTTTCTCTCTTAGCGAGAAATGCCTGAGGATAAGTTTTTCAGCCTCTTCATTCGTAAGGCCTTCTACCTCTTGGCGATCCGTTTGGCGGATAGCTTTTCGTACCTGTTTTAGCTCATTGTCTTTTTGATTAAAGAGCGGCCAAAACTTTTCTGCCTCAGCAGTTGTTAGCGCTAGCTTCTCTGTGATGAAGGCCGTACGCCATTCTTTAATTTTATCCCTTGAACTCCTATCCCCTTCTCCCGGTCGTTGAGCGAAGGAAGTCAGACAAAAAGCGATAAGGGCAGTAAGTAGTATTGTCTTTTTCATAATAATTCTTCTAAAGAGGTTTCGTCCAAATCATCAAGGACATTTTCATTAATATATTCCTCCACCTCTGCTTCATCCAACTCTATAAAATCACGAGCATTTACATCAAGTTCTAGCTCAGCTAACAATTCTAAGTCAAAATCTTCCAAATTATCAGCAACATAAACCATTGCATCTTCTCTGCTAATCGTTTCACTAAAAGCAACTTCTGTGCTAGAATCCTCCGTAGGTAATAGGAAAAAGAAGGAAAATACGACAAGCAACAAGGAAGCAAAAGCCATAACATACCTAGGTTGGAACAAATGTGTTAACCAACTATCCAACCAGTTCATCCAGCCTTTTTTAGCTTGTGGAGTCGCCTCAGGTACTTCCTCTACTTGGCATTGCTCCATAATACTATCTGTCAAGGAATTAAAATAATTCTTTGGAACTTCAAAGCCTTCATTTTTATCCTTGAGCTGCGCAAGAAAAGGAGAAAGTTCTTCTAATTCTTTTCGTATGTCGTTTCTTTCTTTCATCTGATAAATAGGACTAATTTAAAGCTAAAAGGTTTAACTTCCCTTGAAAAATTGTTCGATTTTTTTTGCTGCATGATGATAAGAAGCCTTTAAACCACCTACGGAAGTGCCTACGACTTGCGAAATCTCCTTGTAGGACATTTCTTCATAATATCGAAGATTAAAGACCAATTGTTGTTTTTCTGGTAGCGACTGAATAGCCTGCTTAAGCTTGATTTGCACCTCGTCACCGTCAAAGTAGGGATCCGCTTTTAATTGATTTTCCAGCCCCGCTTCTTCATCACTGATAGAAGAGGTCTGTTTCCGTTTCCGTTTGTTCATAAAGGAAATGGCTTCATTGGTTGCAATGCGATAAAGCCATGTGTATAAGGCAGATTGGCCCTTGAACTTTTGTATACTACGAAATACTTTTACAAAAGTGTTTTGCACAACATCATTAGCATCTTCGTGGCCTCCCACCATGCGCCGAATGTGCCAATACAAGCGTTCTTGGTACTTTTCGACTAAAGCCCGAAAAGCCCTCTCATCTGTTCCAGCTTGTAACAGACGAACCAATTCCTTGTCTTGTATGGTATCCGCCATAGTTTTTTCCACGTCATTTGGTTTTGTGCTGCTTGGACTACAGGAATAGGCAAGGGTTTAATGGAAAGAAGAAAAAATACGCAAGAAGGGATGTCGAAAGACCAAGGATCAAAACAACTCCTAACTCTAACCTCTTAACTATCAACTACAATGCACCTGTTCGTTAATCCAGTTAAAAGTAGTTCGAAGGCCTTCGATTAAAGGGCGGGTAGGTCTCCAGTTTAGCATTTCTTGGATAAGATGGTTATCAGAGTTTCTTCCTCTGACGCCTAGAGGGCCATCAATATGCTTCAGGCTCAGTTTTTTCCCCGATATTTTGATGACGTATTCAGCGAGTTGGTTTATCGTAACCATTTCGTCAGAGCCAATATTTACTGGGCCGTGAAAGTCATCCGATTCCATTAGTTTGGAAATTCCTTCCAAGCATTCACTGACGTGGAGGAAGGATCGCGTTTGCTTGCCGTCGCCCCAAATTTCGATTTTATCGCCATCTTTGGCTTGGGCTACTTTGCGGCATATCGCTGCTGGGGCTTTCTCTCTTCCTCCTTCCCAGGTTCCCTCTTGGCCAAAGATGTTGTGGAACCTAGCGACTTTAGCCTCAATGCCATAATTGCGTTTGAAAGCAAAAAATAGGCGTTCGCTGAAAAGCTTTTCCCACCCGTATTCGCTGTCTGGTTGAGCAGGATAGGCGGAGTTTTCTTTGCAATTAGGATTATCGGGATCCAATTGGTTAAATTCTGGATAAATACAAGCAGAAGAAGAGTAAAAAACTTTCTTGATGCCTATTTCTTTGCCATAATGCAACACATTTAAGTTGATCATGGCTGAATTATGCATAACATCAGCATCATTATCTCCCGTAAAAATAAACCCTGCACCACCCATATCGGCGGCTAACTGATAGACTTCATCGTAGGGAAGGTCCAATACGTTTTTGACCACCTCTGGGCTCCTCAAGTCTCCTATAACAAACTCATCAGCAGCGGTTTTCGAAAATTCGGGGTATTTTAAATCGACTCCTTTGACCCATTTATTTTGATTCTTCAAAAATCGCACTAAATGACTGCCAATGAAGCCTCCAGCGCCTAATACAATCGCTTTTTTCATTTGTGTGTGGTTTACAATTTCAAAATTCCTCCTAAAATTCATGTATTTTCTACGCTATGACTTTAAAAGCAACATTGATAAAAGACATAGGACAATCCGCAATAGCTATCGGGATTTCAACTTCGTTGAGTAAAAGAGTGAAGCTCTCTTTATACTTCTCCCCTGATTAATCCCCTTCCCATTGACATCCTCAAATAAAATATCGTAAATTCTCTCATGATGCCGATCTTGTAAGCGGCCATTTAAACTGATGTAATAGTACAAAACTAGCAAAATATCACGGGCTTTACAACAAGGATTTGGGGCTAAGGTGCGGTGCAAAAATTAATTTACCATTTGATTGGCAAAATTTGGAATTACTCTACGTTGGAAAAGAAGTTTAATAACTGGCCTCTTTATTCTTCCATTTTGATAGGAATTCCCTTAGGAATTTCAAACTCTTTTTTCTTTAGCTTCATGGGAATCACCTTTTTAGCAAGGATAGTCACATTGTAGTATGGGGATTCTACTTCTAATTTTAGATAGATAGCTTTCATCAAAGCTGCAATCTTTGCCTTACTTGAAATGGTATAGTTTTTATAGAATTTAGGATCTTGGCTATACTTGCTAGAGTAGTAATAGGTCTTTGTTCCGTACTTGTTTTTTATAACTAGTTTATCGCAAACTACTCCTAGGATTGTTTCAGCGTCTTCGAATATCTCATATTCTAAAGGAATAGGTTCTTTTGAGATAACAGAGACAACTCTTAATGTATCATCGTTTTTATGCTGATAATAGATATTTGATTTATCGTGTCGAAAGATATTTAAGGCGTAGTAATCTGAATTCGTAATATCCTTATAAAACCCATTTTTGTAATAGACATGAGAGTGCGTGCCCATCTCTTTTTCCAAATTCGCTACCTTAAGCTTAGCATTTTTAGAAAAATAAGTCATTTCGTACTCTACTATTCCTTCAAAATCTTGGCAAAAAGAAAGAAGGGGAAAAACAGATAGCGCAAAGTAAATAAGTAGTTTCATTTTTAAGGATTGGGGGTCAGTCGACTTCTTCATAATCAATATCTTCCGTCTTGTTTTCCTTGTTGGAAAGAGCTTCTCTCTCCTTGGCAGGATCGAGGATGTAAGGTTTGATTACACGATTATACAAATAATAACCGCCGATAAGCACAGCTAATGTAATAAAAAGATCGGTCAAAATATTCTACAAGTTAAAAGAGCAATATCATCGGGGTAAGGTTGAGAGCCCTTAAAGTTTTCAATATGTTTCATCAACTTTTCGTTGAAATCTTTTACTGGAAGATGGTAATGTTGGCGGATAAAATCTTCTAAATGTTCTGTTTCAAAAGTATCCCCTTCTACATTTTGTAAGTCCGTCAACCCATCCGTATAAGTCAAGATAAGAGCTTCATGATTAATGAATAATTCCCCAACTTCAATTTCAGGTATCTCATCAAAA
>JAHDHB010000121.1:0-3532 GCA_020631545.1 Saprospiraceae bacterium
TAAGGCTATTGTTTTCTTCGAGCCTAAAATGGCCGGTATGGTCCGCACATCATTATGCGAATCGACTTTTAAGTCTCGAATATCGAAGGGAAGGGTAATCGCAAAAATGAACAACATTCTTTCTACTAGCATCAGTACTATGGAGGAATCGCTCCATAGGCCTAGTTCCAAGGCAGGCAAAACGACCGTTACATACCCCCAAACTATAGCAATTAGGAATATTTTGATGAAATGAACGTCTCTTAGCCTTAGTTTTCGGCGTCCACCTAGTACGGGCAAGACATAAGCTAAGGAGATAAGACCAGGAATCACTAAGGCCACTTGAACAGCAGTAGAAACAAAGAAAAAACTAACTCCTCCTCCTATTACTCCAAGAATAGCATATATCCAGATGTGACTTTTGTACTCATTAATAACTCGAAATCGCTCTACATCAAGAAATTCATCAACTTTAGACAAGCCAACTATACGATGTAAGGCGTAAATAACTAAAGTACAAGAAAAAACAAGCGCAGAAATTCCATCAAAAGCAAACGAATGCCCTAGGAGAATTAGCGTTTGCCACGTCATCGCCAAAGCACACAAAGCAATAAATAAATTGCTGTAAAACAGAAAATCAACCAGCTTTTTGATAATACATTGAGATTGAGTGTGGGAGTGAGATAGAGTGTGAGATCGAGTGTGGGTGTGAGGTTTGACGTGAAACACACACAATCTCACACCCACACCCAACACTAAAGGTATTTGAAATCGTGATTTTTTTGAATTTTTTGAAGGGTATGGTAGATTAATCGAATGACATTTTCTACATCGTCTTTGTGCGCTGTTTCTACGGTCGTATGCATATAGCGTATTGGCAAGGAAATCAAGGCAGAAGGGACTCCTCCATTCGAATAAGCAAAAGCATCGGTATCGGTTCCAGTCATTCGAGAAGAAGCTTCTCGCTGTAAGGGGATATCATTTTCTTCAGATGCTTCGACAATCAAGCCTTGCAAGATACGATGTACAGAAGGGGCATGCGTAATTGAAGGTCCCATACCTCCTTTGATGTCACCTAACTGATTCGGTTTCAACATCGGCGTAGTGGTGTCATGAGTCACATCGGTAACGATAGCACAGTTGGGCTTTATCGTCTGCGTAATCATTTCTGCACCACGCAAGCCTACTTCTTCTTGAACAGAATTGACAATATATAAGGCGAAGGGTAACTTAACTTTATTCTCCTTAAGTAGACGAGCAACTTCTGCAATACAAACGCCTCCCATACGATTATCCAAGGCTCTCCCTACATAATAACGATCATTAAGTACCATCAATTCGTCGGGATAAGTCACCACACATCCCACATGAATCCCCATATCAAGGACTTCCTGCTTATCCTTAGCTCCAACATCAATAAAAATATTGCGTAAAGAAGGCGCTTCTTCCTTTTCTCCTCTTCTTGTATGAATAGCTGGCCAGCCAAATATACCTTGTACGATACCTTTTTGGGTATGAATATTCACTCGTTTGGAAGGAGCTATTTGATGATCAGACCCTCCATTTCGGATAACATTAATAAAGCCCTTATCAGAGATGTAATTGACAAACCAAGAAATTTCATCAGCGTGCGCTTCAATAACGACCTTAAACTCCTCCTCAGGGTTAATTACGCCATAGACTGTACCGTAATTATCTACATGATAATCATCAATATAAGGCTTTATATAGTCTAACCAAATTTTTTGACCAGAAGCTTCGTATCCCGTAGGAGAAGCATTATTCAAATATTCAAATAAAAATTGTTCGGATTTTTTCGTTAACAGAGCCATTGTTCAAAAAATATTGAGTTGATTATTAGAAAATGGCATAAAAGAGTGTAACAGGTATTGTAAAGGCAACGATTAGCACAAAAAAACTATAAAGATGGTAAATTTATTGCTGCTTCGTTTATTGACAGTAATCTTCTAAAACATAACTATCAATTACGTGAAAAACTCATTTATTCCTTAATTATTTCTCGATAGCTTGCAAAAATAACATTTAAAATCGGTTTAACAAGCCCACTAAATTCTGAATTTGATCCAAGGTATTATAATTGTGCAAACAAATTCGGATTCTTTCTTGTCCTCTTGGTACCGTCGGATAAACAATGGGCCGAAGATCAAAACCCTCTTTTCGCACGTTTCCCGCAATTTCTTTAACTTTTTCGTTATCAGGAATGATAATACTTTGAATTGCTGATTGTGACGGAATTAGAAAATCTTTCCAAGGAGTTTTTTTAATTTGTTCTAGAAAATAACGAATATTATTTTGTAATTTTTCTCGGCAATCTTCACTTTCGTTTAGCCATTCATAAGCCTTTTTTATCCGCAAAATAGCCTCTGGGGGAAGTGCTGTTGTAAAGATAAAAGAACGTGAAAAATTTATCAAATATTTTTTTAACTGTTCGGTCCCTAAGATTACTGCGCCATGGCACCCCATAGATTTTCCAAAAGTATGAATACGCGCAAAACAAGCTTCTTCTAAACCGTAATGCTGTACCAATCCTGCACCTTTAGGGCCAACTATGCCTGTAGCATGTGCCTCATCTACAACTAAATAGGCTTTAAACTGCTTGCATACCGCTACAATCTCAGGCAGTGGTGCTTCATCACCATCCATCGAATAAATCGTTTCTACAGCAACAAAACAAACTCCCTTTTTTACCAGTTTTAATTTAAAAGCTAAGTCCTCAGCATCATTATGACGAAAAGCCAAACGGTTTGCTTTACTCATTTTCATCCCATCATGAACACTAGCATGAATTAATTCATCATACAAAATAGTATCACCGGCCCTAGGAACACAAGAGAAAAACCCCACATTAGCCACATAACCAGAATTGTATAATAAGGCGGCATCTGCTTGATGAAATCCAGCAATCGACGTTTCTAAGTCTTCCGTTTCTTTGAAATTCCCCGAAATCAACCGAGAACCCGTCGAGCCTGTACTCAGTTGCCCTTCCCCACTCACCTCCTCTTCCAAGATTCCCAACCGAGCGACACCCAAATAATCATTCGAACAAAAATCCACCAATCCAGTTTCTTGCCGCAAAACCCGAAAGGTCCCCTCTTCCTTCCGTTTTTCCAAATAACCTTCTATCCGTCGTTCTAACTTCATAAACAAGTTTAATAGTTAAGAGTTAATAGTGAGGAGTTAAGAGTTGCTCTCACAACGTTATTCAGTCCAAAACAACTCCTATCGTGGCAAAACCACTACCCATAGTACGCTATAGAAGGCGGTAGCCTTCGAGATGCTATATCAATGGATTTCACCCCCTTGGTTCGTCTTATATGTCTTAAATAAGGTCGCAGACCTCCTCATAAGTCTTTTGTGTCTAGTACTTCACGTTATGCTTATATCTTCTTATGAGTCTTATGTGGTTAAAAATCGCCAAAACGATAATGCCACATTTTATTTTCTGTACAAAAAATCGTAGAAGCCTATGCCAGAGAGCCTAACTCCTAACTATTCTACCTTTTTGCTCGCCAATTTTCGAGCATTGCTAAAT
>JAHDHB010000121.1:3632-13114 GCA_020631545.1 Saprospiraceae bacterium
CCTAACTCCTAACTATTCTACCTTTTTGCTCGCCAATTTTCGAGCATTGCTAAATCTGTTTCATTGATATAGCCAATAGAGAGCGCTTCTTGTAAAAGAGTATCGTAATTACTTAAGGTTTCCAATTTACAATCTTCTTCTTCGAAGGCGGTCTTGGCCTTTTCAAAACCATAGGAGAAGATGGCGACCACTCCTGCGATAGAACAACCATAGTCTTCTAGTGCCTGCACTGCTTTCAAACTACTTCCACCCGTAGAAATTAAATCTTCGACGACCAAAACACGCTCATTACCACGCAATTCTCCTTCGATAAGATTTTGCATCCCGTGTCCTTTAGCCTTACTTCGAACGTACACAAAGGGTAAGCCTAGAGCATCAGCAAGCAAGGCACCATGCGCAATACCCGCCGTAGCAACACCCGCTACCATATTAAAAAAGCCAAAGGATTTTGACTTCTCTACAAAGCATTCTTTTATAAATTTCCTTGCAGTAGGATAGGAAAGAACTTTCCGATTATCACAATAAATCGGTGATTTAATGCCCGATGCCCAAGTAAATGGATTTTGTGGACTCAATTTAATTGCTTTAATTTGCAATAATTGCTGCGCGACTGCTGCTTCCATGGCTAAATGCGTTGTACTTTTAGATGAAAAATAACAAAATTCGCTGCAAATGTACAAAATCTACATCAACAAGACTGCTATTCGACTAGCTGATTCTAAAGAGGTAAAAAATTTAGTACCGACCAAAAAACATTTAGTCTACAAGTATCATGGTTCGAAAGGTTCTTTGCTAAATTTCATCGATACTGCTGAAAAAACGGATCGATACGAAAATATTACCTTGCATTCTGACAAAGAAGAACAGTTGATTCAAGATTTTTTCAAGCTTTTTAAAATCGTTGAAGCCGCAGGCGGTTTAGTACATAATCCCAAGGGGGAAGTTTTAATGATATTCCGACGTGATTCTTGGGATTTGCCTAAAGGCAAAATCGATCCAGGCGAAACACCAGATGAAGCATCCGTTCGAGAGGTACAAGAAGAAACCGGCATTCAAAACATTAAACTAGGGCCACTCCTTCACACCAGCTACCATACTTATAAAAACAGGAAGGGCAATCGAGTGCTAAAACCTACGTATTGGTATCACATGGAAACAACGGACTTAGACTTGATCCCCCAAGCGGAAGAAGATATCGAAGAAGCTGTTTGGATCGATAAAGCGGAATTCCTTGCTAGTGACAAACCGGTATATCGAAGCATTAAGGACGTTTTATTAGTTAAAAGTTAGGAGTTAGGAGTTATCCGCGATAGCTATCGGGATAAGAGTTAGGAGTTTTTTTCTACTTATTTGTCTTTTGCGTCTAGTACGTCACGTTATGCTCAGCCCTTCTTGAACTACATGCTTTCATTTTATTGTTTTTTTGAACGCAAAACCACAAGTATAAACCTTGGCTTACAGCTTATTGCAAAGTTTTTTTGACTGTTTTTCAAAGGTTAAAAGCTTACGTTTTTCTCACGACAACTTGAATTTTAATATTTTTTGACCATAATACCATCAATATGCCTTACCGATTTTTCTTTGTTTTTTTCATTTCTTTACTTTCCTTGAGCTGTGGCAAGAAGTATAAAGCGGTGGTATTGACGGAACAAGCAAAAAACAGCAACCAAGGAAAACAGTTTCTTTTACACAAGATTTCGGATAAGGAAATAGCGATTGGATTACCTAATAAACCCGATGCTTTGGTTTTCCCTTTGGATCGTCCCTTCCTTGCTTTAGGAAAAGCGACTCCGAAAGTCAAGTACAGCCTTGGTAGCTTTAGGTTTAAAGATAAAGACAAGGAAATTTGTGAAGAACAAACGATCTCCTCTATTCAGCAGACGGATAGTACGCTTCATATAAGTGGTGAATTGTGCGGGACAATCTATCATTTCAAAGCTGTACAAAATCAAGCGAATGAATTGATGCTAAGCGTAAAATCGGATAATGAACAGCAAAATCGACTTTTCCTTACTTATAAATCGACTAAAGATGAAGCCTTCTTAGGCATGGGCGAACAATTTTCGCATGTGAATCTCAAAGGACATCGAGTACCAATATGGGTAGAAGAACAAGGCGTAGGACGTGGGGATCAACCTATTACGGCAGTCATCAATATGCAAATCATGGCTGGTGGCGATAATTATACAAGCTATGCACCAATGCCGTTCTATTTATCAAATCAAGGCAAAGCAGTGCTTCTACACAATAACTGTCGTTCGGTTTTTGATTTTACGAAGGATGAAATGACACAAGTAGAGATTTGGGATAATGAAATGGACATGACGATTTGGCAGGCCGATAAGCCCTTGGATTTAATTGAAGCTTATACCGAAAAAACGGGGCGCTTACCCTTGATGCCGGAATGGGCTTATGGGGCTATTATTGGAATGCAAGGCGGTTCGGATATTGTGCCTCCGCGTATTGATACGCTCCTAGAAGCAGGCGCACCAATCACTGGTCTATGGATCCAAGATTGGTGTGGGCAACGCCAAACACCTTATGGCTCACAATTGCGCTGGTATTGGGAAGCGGATCAAACACATTACAAGGATTTTAAGAACTTTTGTGGCAATATGAATGAAAAAGGCATTGACGTACTGGGCTACATTAATCCTTTTTTGACCGAATTTGGTGATTTGTTTGAGCAAGCTTCTAAAAACAATTATTTAGTAAAAGATCCAGCAGGAAAAAACTATAAAATCAAGGCCACAGGCTTCGACACCTACTTGATAGATTTCACGAATCCAGCAGCTTACAACTGGACTAAAGATTTGATTAAAAAGAACATGATCGAAATGGGGCTTTCGGGTTGGATGGCAGATTTTGGAGAGTGGCTCCCTTGGGATGCCGTCATGCATTCCGGCATTTCGGCAGAAGAATATCACAATCAATATCCTGTTATTTGGGAAAAAATCAATCGTGAAGCTGTTCAAGAAACAGAAAACGAAGGAAAAGTGGCCTTTTTCTCAAGGGCAGGCTATACCGAATCCAATAAGCATGTAACTTTTTATTGGGCTGGTGATCAAATGGTTAACTGGGGGAAACATGACGGTCTTCCTTCCGTCGTTCCTGCATTGCTTTCTAGCGGCATTAGCGGCATGAGCATCAATCACGGCGATATTGGCGGATTTGCTTCTTCCAAGCGTTGGTATTTCAAAATCAAGCGTAGTAGAGAATTACTGAAACGCTGGATAGAGTTATGCGCTTTTTCGCCTATTTATCGCACACATGAATGCATTTTACCCTTGGATAATCTTCAAGTCTATTCCGATCAAGATATGCGTGAATTTTATACTAAATTTGCTAAGCTACACTTCGCACTTAAGCCTTATTTGAAACAATACGCACAAGAAGCTCATGAACGTGGATTTCCCATGGTTCGCCATTTATACTTGCATTATCCAGAAGATCCAGAAGTCTTAAACCTTCAAAATCAATACTTACTAGGAGAAGACATCTTGGTCATTCCTGTTATACAAGAAGGAAAAACCAACGTAAAAGGCTACTTACCAGAAGGAGAATGGCAGCATTTTTTCACGAAGAAAGTTTATCAAGGGAAAAACTGGCAGACTTTTGATGCACCGATTGGAGAACCTGCTATTTTTATAAAAAAGGGAAGCCGTGTTTTAATGGAAAATTAATCCTTTCTGTAACCTGTGATTTCAATCTCGGGAACATTGATCTAGATGAATTCAATCTCGGGTATCCTCTAACGTTCCCATGATTGAAATCATGGGCTACAGAAAGAACTGACGAAGAGGCAACCGTGGGGGTAGATGAAATCGAAATGAGAAAATCTTTCATTTCCCTATTCGCTTTCGGACTGTTTTTTGATAGAGTTTTATACACCCAATTTTAAACAATAGATAAGACGAACGAGTTTTCGGCTTACTTTAAACAACGGTTCGCCCGTGTTGCTATGAAAAAACATCTATTTCTTATACTGCTGCTTGGTTTCCTGAGTGGACAAGCCCATACTCAAGTCATTTTGAATCCAGCTTTCGAGATGAGTACCTCTCCTGATGTCAAGATCTTAGAGATTGAACGCACTAGGCAATATACCATCATGCGACTGTCCTTCGAAACGACTATGGATTATATAGATGGAGGATGGATTGCCGTCATGGAACAAATTTATCTTCGAGATGTAAAAACGGGAAAAAAATTCCTATTCAAAAAGGCGGAAAATGTCCCTTCTTTCCCAACCAAACACTTGTTTACGGGGCCAGGTCAACGCTTAAAATTTACCTTATACTTTGAGCCTGTCGATGCTTCTACGAAATATATTGATATCATAGAAAATGTGCAAAATGGATTTAACTATTTCCGCGTAGCCTTGATTGATATTGCTTAAGACGTACTGAGGAGTGCTTCTTAACTAACTCCTTGAATTCTATTAATTTTACCCAATAATCCTACCCACTCTTCCTATATCAATCAACAAAGGTAGAATAAGTCCCCTTAAATAAATCAGTTTTTAAAGTTCCTCAATTTTTCGCTTAAACCATTGTGGTTCCACAATATGACCACCATAACTTTGAAGTTTTTCGGTAAGTTGTCCTTTATTGTAGTTTTTTGGGCGGTAATTAATGAGCATAGTGATAAGCTCATACATATTAGAAAAACTTTCTCGATAGACTTGTCCAATGTTTTTGCCTTTTAGAAATTCGGTAAGTCCTCGTTCTTTTTCTTCGATAAGATAGGTATAACCTAACTCATAGTAGGTTCTAAAACTAAGTGAATATTTGTCTAAGACATAATCGTAATCTTTCAGGGTTATGTCTTCTAGTTTATCAAAAACGGCTTGATAGTCTTTCTTAGCAAAAGCGATATGACATAGGGCTCGTACTTTGATATTGGCTAATCTAACTCCGGTTTCTTTTAAATATGGACTATACTCTTTTACGAAGGACTCTGCTTCTTCTGGTTTTCCTAGGCTACAATAGACAATAACGAAACTGTTATATTCTGACGAAGCAAGAATGCCTTGTTCAATAAATAGATTATTTTTTAAGCCAAATTTCTGTATTCTATACAGTTCTTGTAATCTGTTAGGGTGATGTAACCCTATTAAGCCATAATACAAGCGAGTAATTACATACCCCTTCTCTGAATATATATTACTATAATGTTCGAAATAAAATTGGTTTAGTTTTTCATAAGACTGAAAAGTAGTTTGTAATAAAAAAGACACCGTCAAATTAAGCAACTGAATAAGAACAAGTTCACTTTGTTTTGATTTATCCAATAGGTCAGTTAACTCATTAAAAAAATCATTTTTAAGTAGTTCATTTCGATACTTGAAACTGGACAATTTTTCACAATAATATTTTAGTTTTACGATGCAATAATATTCTTCAAGATATTCGGCTGATAAGTCAAGATTTTTGTGGTAATCTTTCTTTTCCCAAGTAGATATTTGAGGATGAAAGAAAAGCATGCTATGAGTTAGTGAAAGACAAAGAGATCTAAGTGCCTCATTTTTTGGCAGAGAATCCTTAATCCCCTTTTTTAATCGCTTATAACAATCTTTATCAATATTGAATTTATTAAACTGGCTGGCTAATACAAAATCATACAAAAAGGGATTCTCTTTAATTCCTAATTTGACCATAAAATCCTCTAGCAAACGACAAGTATCAAAGCACAAAGTACGAAATACATCATCATTATAGGTTTTAGTTTTTCTATATATTTTTTTAAAGACCCATTTTTTTTCAAAGAGCCTCTCATCTGGTGTATCGTGGTACTTATAAAGATATTCGACAAGCTTAAGAATAATTTCTTTTCTTTTACCAGAAACACTTTTAATGTATTGTCTTAAATCTTTATATGAATCTTACCTTTACTAAAGCATTAAAAAGTTGGAAAAGCCTAGTCCTTTGCATGAGAATTAAGATATTAAGGTGATTATATAAATATGAAAAAGAGTTTAAACAGATTAAACTCTTTCCATAATCATAAAAAAAATATGAACAAAGGAACTTCAATTATATGTTGTGGTAAAAATAACAATATTTAAATGATAATTGTGCCAATTACAAAGAAAAAGCAAAATTATTTATTTTGAAACTATAAGCCAATAACTTGTTTATGCTTGATTTCACCTAACTCAAAAACAACCGTATAATTTCCTCTACCTAAAGAAGCCTCTTCCAAAAACAACACAAGACCTTTATTAACAACACTATATACTAATACATTTTGACCATTAAAAATGGAAATCTTTGCGGGTAATTGAAGCGAATTATTCATTTGCAAGTATTGATCAGGAATCTCAAATACCATTTTCACAGTTCCTGTTTTTCCAATGACAAGAAACCCTTCTCCTCCATCCAACATAGCTGCATTATTTGTTGAAAAAAAACTACTGGTAAATGTAACCATACAGAGCATCAAAAGTCTAAAAATTCTTTTTTTCATCTTGAAATGATTTTATATTAAAAAATAGATATGTAAAGTTAGGGCTTTATTCTATTATCCACTTCCTTTTTGGACTATTTTTACCAACAATGAACAACAACGCAACTTCACCCTACTATACTCACTTACAATTTTTTACAAAACAAAATTCATTAACAAGTAATACAAAAACGGTTTTTTAAATACAATTTTAAGGAATTATAGTGCGGAGTGTTATTTTTCTTTGCCTTATCTTGTGTGTAGGAACAGATATTATGTGTTAGTTTTTCTGTAACCCTTGATTTTCATCAGGGGAAGACAAAAGTAAGGTCTCTAGGCCCCCGATTGAAATCGGGGGTTACGAAAAAACCTCGCGTTGGATACCTTACAGCCTAGGATCTACCGCCTCCGTTTCAAGTGCTAAGACGGCAAAAACACACTCATGTACTCGCCTCAAGGGCTCTTTACGAACAAAACGCTCTAGCCCTTCAACCCCTAGGCTAAACTCTCGCAAAGCTAAGCTACGCTTACGGCCTAAGCCTCTTTTTTTCAATCTTTTCAAGTAGTTTTCCTTGGTATATTCTGGCCCATAGATGATGCGTAGATATTCTTTCCCTCTACATTTTACAGCAGGTTGTACAAGCGTTCGTTTATTTTTTTGAATCCAATGCATCGGTTTGATAACCATTCCTTCACCGCCTTTACTCGTCATTTCCAACCACCAATCCGTTCCTTCTTTTACTTGTTTTTCATCCGCTAAATCGAGGATTTTGTATTGGGTATGAAAGAATAAACCATTTTCCGTTGGACAATATTGACGAATGGTTTTCATATGCCATTCATGCGTTTCTTCGAAATAGACTTTACCTTCTGTAGCCATCAGATGGAAGGGCGCAAGTTTATAATCCTCCAAGGAAGCTACAGGCCAGCAGTATTGACGATAAGCCTTACGGTATTCACCAACCATTTCCTTCCTTGCCCTAGTATCCGACATTAGCTTTGCTACATCTAAGCCACGCTTTTCTGCTTGTTCTAAGTCTTTAAGCACTTCGATCAAAGCCACTTCGGCGGCAGTTCCTACTGCGGCATACTGATTTTCGAGCAAGGCTCTAGCCTTTGCAGACCAAGGCATTAGCTCACAATCTAAAAGTACCCAATTCGTTTCGAAGTCTTCCCAAAAATTGGATTTACGGAGTCCATCACGAACTTTGGCTAGGAAGTCGGCCTCCAATTTCGCATCGGTAAAGAAATTACGGCCAGTTCTGGTATAACAAACACCTATTCCACCTCCTTTCACGCCGAAACGCTCTTCCGCTGCTGCCTCGTCTTTACATACTAGAACTACCGCACGCGATCCCATGTGTTTTTCTTCACAAACGACCTTCGTAACCCCTTGACTTTTAAAGTATTCAAAGCCATCATCAGGATATTCTAACCACTCTTTTTGCTTACTAGTTTCTGTTGGCGACATCGTAGGCGGCAAGTAAATCAACCAATTCGGATGCACCGCAAAACGGCTCATAACTTCCAAGGCTCCCCTTGCATTCTCTTCTTGAATCATGATACGACTCATCAAGCGTGTTTCAATCCGCGAACCTCCTAGCACATCGGCCAAATCCAGCAAACCATCATCTTCTTCCATTTCACTCCGTGTCCGTTCTAGCAATGGTCGTATTGGACGACTATGCTTACAGTATTCCTTATGGGAAGCGACCTCGACTAAATTCAATTCAGGGTAACGCAATGCCGTCATTTTCCCACCGAAAACACACCCCGTATCAATATCAACAGTATTATTTATCCACTCCGCCTCAGGCACAGGCGTGTGCCCATAGACGACCAACGGTTTAGCTAAGTAATCTTTTGCCCAAACGATGCGCTCTGGCAATCCATCTTTATCAATTTTGCCTGTCGTTTCACCATACAAACAAAATGACCAAATCTTCCTAGAAGACCGCCCTTGATAACGCTCTTTTAGTCCAGCATGTGCCACAATTAAACGCCCATCATTCAACTCCAAATGGCTAGGAAGCTCGCGAATAAATCGGTGGACTTCCTTTCGAAATTCTTCCGTTTCTTGTTCCAATTCTGCCACCGTTTCCGCAAGACCATGTTTAAGCTGAACGTTTCTACCAGCTAATTTTCGCTTAAGTTTATCATCATGATTACCTGGTACACAAAGTGCTATACCACTTTTAGCCATACTCATCACTAACTTCAAAACCTTTACATTCTCTGGTCCACGATCTACATAATCACCAACGAAAACAACTTTTCGGCCTTCTGGAGGAATCACTTCATAACCATACAAGGCATTTTCCTGCCCTGTTTTCACCTGATAACCTAATTTTTCTAGGAGTTCAACCAATTCTACATAGCAACCGTGTACATCTCCGATAATATCAAAAGGCCCTTTCTCTTCTTTGAAATTCGTAGGCATAGACTCACGTACAACCTCAACATTCTCAACTTCTTCAGGAGAATTCAGGACATAAATGTAGCGAAATTTTTCCCGTTTTAGCTGCCGCAAGGATTTTTTGAGCAAAAGGGATTGTCGTTTCGTTACCTTGGAATTAATTTCCCGATCAGTACGATGCTGATTTCGCTCAATACAAACTTTAGGAGAAAGATTTAATACAATAGCTACATCTGGGGCATGAAATTTAGTAGATAGTCCTCGATTTTCTTTCCGCGCATGTTCCTGAATATTCGTTGCATCAATAACCGTCAATCGCTTATTTTTCAAACGAATACTAGCTATTGTTCTTAAAATTTCAAAAGCATCGACAGTGGCAGATTGATCGTTTTCGTCATCTGAAGCTAGCGCTCTGCAATGATCGGAGGATATGACTTCTGTCGACTTGAAATGCTTTTTAGCAAAAGTCGATTTCCCACTACCAGAGATGCCGATAAGGGTAACTAGGCAGTATTCAGGAAGGATTATTTTCATGGTTTTTAATTTCTTTGTGCGTCTTCGCTTACATGTACTACATGCTTCCATTTTGCTGTTTTTAAAACACGAAATTACAAGTAGACAA
>JAHDHB010000122.1 GCA_020631545.1 Saprospiraceae bacterium
ATAACCTGTATACTAAGCAATTGAGAGAGGAGAAGATGGGGGCGTTGTCCTGATGCAAACATGCTATTACTTTGTGTCTTTGTGGTGTAATAACACGGATAATTAGCCACAAAGACACACAAAACGGCTACGCCATTAGTTATCCACGATAGCTATCGGGAGTTAGGAGTGAAGAGTTAGGAGTTGTCCGTTTTGGCGAAAAATGAACGTGAGCAACGTCTACTTTTACCCTTCGGGAAACGGTCAAAAAAACCTTTGCAACTAGCTGTTATTCAATGCCTATACTTGTAATTTCGTGTTTAAAAAACAACAAAATGGAAGCATGTAGTACAAAGTAATTGAAGGCTAACGCTCAACAACGGCTTTGCCGTCTTTACACTAAGTTTCCTAGAAACTAACTAAATATTATTGGAATCTTAAATCTCTTATATGGTTTAAAAATCGTTATGCCAATACCCCTACTTCCGTTGATAAACCCGTATATAATCAATCTCAAAATCAGCAGGAAAGACCGTTTTTTTCCTTGGTGGCCTAGTGAAAGCATTCTCTGGTGTAGCTACGGTCACATTTGCAATAACCCTTAGTTTTCCTTGTGGGAAATATAAATTTTGGCGGTATTTACCCTTGGGAAGAGCTTGGGGACAATACAACGGTTTGCCATCCAACGTCTCATAACGTGCCATTGCCCGTACGATTTTGCCATCCACCTTCCATAAGATCTGTCGAGGTTCCCATTCTAGCGTGAAGACATGGAAATCTTGAGAATAATCCGCTCCTTTTTGTTTCGTATTTTCAAAATAATGACTCCCCTTATGATCGATGTGGATCGTCATATTGTGTTTGTTGGGTTTATGACAACCAAATTCGAAAATATCAATCTCCCCAGCACCACTCCACAACCAAAATGCAGGAATAAAGCCTCGACCATCAGGGATCTTGCAGCGTATTTCAAATTTACCATATTGAAAACTATTCTTACTGTACACGATACCAGAAGTGTAGGGTCTTTTTTGGGAAAACCAAGTTGAATTTTCTTTTTTTACTCGAATTTTGAGCATCCCATCTTCTAAGACGAGATTATCATCTTCATAAATTTGAGCAGCAGGGCTAGGCGCACGGCAAAATTCGCAATCATCACTATAGTTTTCACCATAAGGATAGTAGGAAAACCATTTATCTCCATCTATTAATTTCGCTTTAAAGTTGTCTTCAAAAACCAATTCCCATGATTGTTGAATACAAGGATCTGCCTCGTTTTTATCAAGCGAAACAGGTAAATAGAGGGGTTGCCCAAACACCGATGCAAGGGTGAAAAAAACAAAAGCAAAACAAAAAATAGGGGAATGCATATGGTAGATATTTTGAAATTTAGGCGACCTATTCCATCGATATGGAAATCTTTACAAAGAAAAAAATCATCCTTTTGAATAAAGCAGCAATAGCCGAGCCAATTAGACGATGAGAACGGCGTGTTTTGATTGGAATTTTACGATCAAGGATAGTTATTTTTTAATCACGAATAGCGCTTTTGTATGTATGAAGTTATTTGTGCATTGAATGGGGAATCTTTGATTGAGGAAACATGCATGAGTTCAAAATAATAATTTTTAACGCTAAATATTCGATGAAATAACAATACGTACGAATAGCCCTAGGTGGCATGTTTATCCTATTTGTTTTGAGGCAAAAAGTAGCATTTAAGCAGGAGCTATTTTATTTTTTTCCTACGGAATTTATGGAAAAAGACGAAAGTTGAATACTAAGATTAACAAGGTGATTGCTTTCTTATCGCTATTAAATGATATGTAGGGAATAGTTGTTTTTTCCTAAGAGGAATTGTGTGCTGTTCTTATAGAATATTTTTTTGAATAATCTGTTGGAGCTTTTCTAAAACTGGAAATTTTTACTTAAAAACAGCTTGAGATGAAATACTTATAGAAGGAAGTCAGAGAGCAAAGTATTCTATTAGCTATTAAATAAAAAACAATTAAAGATTCCTAGGAGGTTAAAGTGTAAAAAAGTCGAAAATCATTTTAATATTTTCATATGATTCAATACCTTTAGATAAGATTGCTTAGGAATAGCTTGTCACAATACCCCATGTTTTAAGTATTTTTAGGCGCTTTGAATTATTCGTAAAAACGCTAGTGATGCTAGTAATTTGCTCAATAAAAACCAAGAGTTATGAATTTTAGAGTTTTTTACTTCCTTTTAGCTGTAGGGGTGTTGGGATACATCTTTATGGGGAACTCGTCAGGGCGTGCCCTTGCCGCTAATGACGGCAATACAGGAGCGCCTGGAGAAGGAGGTCTTACCTGTGCATCTTGCCATAATGGAGGAGCATTTGGGACACTTTCCGAAGTCCTAGAAATTAGGGATGCTGGAGGAAATCTAGTAACTGAATATATCCCAGGAAATACTTATACCCTTACCCTTGCGGTATCTGCTTCTATGGGGACACCCGCAGGTTATGGCTTTCAAATGACAGAGCTAGAAGATGCTGGAAATACCAATTCAGGTACTTGGCAAAACCTTGGGGCTAATGTTCAGACGGCTAATGCTGGTAATGTTGGTGGTCGTGTCTATATTGAACATGGCAATGGTACAAGTGCCTCCGGTACATTTACTGCGGAGTGGGTTGCACCTGCCGCTGGAACAGGAAGTGTTACGTTCTACTATACAGGAAATGCTGTGGATGGAACAGGAGGTACAGCGAATGACCTTGGCGGTTCTGGTTCTAGCATGTCTCTTATGGAAGGCTCGGCTGCACCCTCTGTTTGTGGTACACAGTTTTTAGATAGTGGAGGAACCCTCGCTGGTTATTCTGCTGCTGAGAATATTACAACAACGCTTTGCCCCGATAATCCTGGGGATGTCGTTACTGTTACATTTACTTATGTTGATATTGAAGCAAGTGCTACAGGTACCGGTAGTCAAGATGGTTGTTGGGATTATTTGACACTATACAATGGAGATTCTAATGCTTCACCTGTATTGGCACAAACCTTATGCGGCCAAGAAAGTGGCGCAGGAGGTACTCCCTCTGTTCCTGCTAGTAATCTAGCTGTAGGAACTTCTTTTATGTCTACAGATGCAACGGGATGTTTAACTTTTGTATTCTTGTCTGATGGAGTGATAGAAATGACAGGATGGGTAGCAGATGTGACTTGTGCTCCGCCTCCTGCTTGCCCTGCACCTAGTGATTTAGTCCTAGATGGCGTTACGGATGTTTCTGCTATCGTTAGCTGGACAGAAAACGGTACGGCTACTAGCTGGGATGCTGAATTAGTGGATATTACCGCTGGAGGCACACCTACAGGTACACCAACGGCAACAGGGGTTATGAATCCTTATACGGTTACAGGTTTGACACAACAAAATGATTATGAGATGTATGTGCGTGCGGATTGTGGTGTTGATGGCCCTAGTACTTGGATTGGCCCTCTCCCTTTTACAACGGCTTGTTCTCCTGTCGTAGCGCCGTATATGCAAAACTTTGATAATGGTGGAGTTATTCCGACTTGTTGGACAATGGCTGGCCTTGAAGATTGGTTATTTGCAGATGGTACTTTGGCGGAGCCGGGGCATGGTGGAAATGCAGGTGCCATAGTCGATCATACTTCTGGTACAGGCTATTTTGCTTGGATCAATGATTCTGGCCCTCACAATTTAGGTACTTCCCTATTATCTCCTTTAGTAGATGTAAGTGGCTTGACGGCTCCATCGCTTTCTTTCTGGTTGAATAGTGATAATGAGGGCTTTACTAATGTCGATTTTTCTGTTGATATATGGGATGGCGCAGCATGGAATACAGGCGCTTTTACTAGCAGTGCTAATACAAACGGATGGTTAGAGGTGTATGTGAATTTGGGTAATTTTACAATTACTGGGCCAGTGCAAGCTCGATTTGTTGTTGATGAAAATAACGGTACGGACTTTTATGATGATGTGGCTATTGATGATGTAAAGTTTGATGAGCTGCCAGGTTGTGTAGACCCTTCAAATTTTGTCGCTTCAAATGCAACGACCAATTCTATAGACTTAGCTTGGATGGAAAATGGCATTGCTACAACATGGGAAATTGAGATCGTAGACATCACTGCTGGTGGCACAGCTACTGGAGATCCTACCGTTTCAGGTGTAACCAATCCATATACTGCTATGGGCTTAGCTGCTAATAATGACTATCAGTTTTATGTACGTTCTGAATGTGGGGTGAACGGTTTGAGTGCTTGGGTAGGACCTGTTTCTATGACGACCCTATGCAATCCCGTTGTAGCGCCTTATAGTGAAAACTTTGATAATGGTGGGGCTATTCCTACCTGCTGGACTTTAGGTGGTGGTGAAGATTGGTTATTTGCTGATGGTACACAAGCTGAGCCAGGGCATGGAGGAAATGCGGGAGCAATTGCCGATCACACTTCTGGTACAGGCTTCTTTGCTTGGATCAATGATTCTTCTCCTCATAGTTTAGGTTCTGCCTTAATGACTCCTTTAATTGATGTTAGTGGCTTAACTACACCAGGGCTTTCTTTCTGGATTTATAGTGATAATGAAGGCTTTACCAATGTCGATTTTTCTGTTGATTTTTGGGATGGTGCTGCTTGGAATACCGCAGTTTACACAAGTAATACCAATACTAATGGTTGGAAGCAAGTCTTTGTTGATCTTTCTGGATATACCATCACTGGCCCTGTTCAGATCCGATTTGTAGTAGATGAAAACAATGGAACGGATTTTTACGATGATATTGCGCTTGACGATGTGCTTATCGATGAGCTGCCAAACTGCTTACCACCTACCGACTTAGCCGTAGCAAATATTACCTCTTCTTCTGCTGATCTTTCTTGGACTGTTGGAGGTACAGAAACGAATTGGAACGTTGAAATCGTTGAAGCAGGGGCTACGCCTGGTGCTGGTTTTGGTACGATGGATAATCCTTTTTCTGCTACAGGTCTTATGCCTCAAACAGATTATGAATTCTATGTAAAAGGAAACTGTGGGCCTGCGAATCTTATCATCTCTGGTGCTTATGATGGTCCCTTAACAGGTGGTTTACCTAAAGGTATCGAGCTTTTTGTTATCAATGACATTAGTGACCTAAGTAAGTACGGTGTCGGTTCTGCTAATAATGGTGGAGGTACTGACGGCCAAGAATATACTTTCCCCGCTGATGCAGTGACTGCCGGTTCTTACATTTATGTTTCGGCTGATTCTGCTGGCTTTAATAGCTTCTTCGGTTTTAATGCTGACTACATTACGACTTCCATGGGGATAAATGGCGATGATGCTATAGAGTTATTTGAAAATGGTGTCGTCATTGATGTTTTTGGAGACATTAATATGGATGGTACAGGGACCGCTTGGGACCATCTTGATGGCTGGGCTTACCGAAATGGTGGTGAATCGCCTAACATGGGGACATTTGCAGATGCCAATTGGACTTTTAGTGGCATCAACCAACTAGAAGGCGGGCTTACCAATGCTACTTGTTTGGCGTCTTTCCCTATGGGAAGCTTTACGGGGCCTGCTACCAGTATCTCTCCTTGTGCTGGTCCTTTCCCTTTCACGACACTTTGCTTGCCTGTGGTAGGGGATAGCTTGAATGATCCGATTATCGTTCCTGCTCTACCATATACCGCTACAGGAAATAATGAAGCTTGTTATTCCGACCAATATCTAGGAAGAACAGGAAATGATATTTTCTATCAATTTACCACTGGGCCTTGTGCTAATGGTGTGATCATCAGTACTTGTGATGCGCTTTCTACCTTTGATACTTACCTTTATCTTCTAGATGCAACTGGTGCTGTAGTAGCGACTAATGATGATGCTTCTACTTGTACACCTTCTGGTTTGTTATCTACTATCGATCAAGCTGTAATGGCCAATACAACGTACTATGCTGTTGTAGAAGGCTTCAATGACGGAGCTTTTGGAGATTTTGTTCTAACGATTACAGAGCAAAACGCTGTTATTGATCCTGTTGCGACTGTAACGGATATTGCTTGTAACGGAGAAATGAATGGTAGCATTGCACTTGCTCCTACTGGCGGCGTTGCACCTTATTCTTATATGTGGAGCAATGGAACAACTACAGCAAGCATCACTGGTTTAGCCGCAGGCGATTACTTTGGAACCGTAACGGATGCGAATGGTTGTTCGGCTACTTCTGGAGCTATTACTATTGCTGAGCCTTCTGCTTTGGCTTTAGCGCTAGATGGTACAACTGATGTAACTTGCAATGGTGCGTCGGATGGTAGTATTTCTGTTTCTATCGCAGGAGGTTCAACTCCATATACCTTTGCTTGGAGCAATGGTTCTACGACTGAAGACCTTACCGGCTTAGCTGGTGGTACTTATATGGGAACCATCACGGATGCTAATGGATGTATATTGACTTCTACTGCTGTAACAATTAATGAGCCTTCTGCTTTGGCTTTGGCTTTAGATGGCACAATGGATGTTACTTGTAATGGTGCTGCTGACGGTAGTATCTCAATTTCTATAGTAGGCGGAACATTACCTCTTACTTATGCTTGGAGCAATGGCTCTACTACTGAAGACCTTACGGGCTTATCAGGAGGTAGTTATACAGGAACGATTACCGATGCCAATGGCTGTGTATTAGTTTCTCCAACAGTTACTATTCTTGAGCCGATGGCTATTGCCTTAGCACTTGATGGTACAACGGATGTCACTTGTAATGGTGCTGCTGATGGTAGCATTTCGATTACCGTGACAGGTGGTACATTCCCATTCACTTATGCATGGAGTAATGGTGCGACTACAGAAGACCTTGTTGGTTTAGCAGCAGGCGATTATACAGGAACGATTACTGATGGTAATGGTTGTGTTTTGGTTTCTCCAATGGTAACCATCAATGAGCCTAGCGCTGTTGCTTTAGCTTTAGATGGAACGACCAATGTTTCTTGTAATGGTGGTGCTGATGGTAGCATTTCTATCACTGTAACAGGCGGTACAGCTCCTTATACTTATGCATGGAGTAATGGGGCTACAACCGAAGATCTAGTTGGCTTAGTTGCTGGCTCTTATGTTGGTACAATCACAGATGCCAATGGCTGTATGCTTGTTTCAGCTGCTGTTATGATTACAGAGCCTTCTGCTTTAGCATTAACCCTTGATGGAACAACGGATGCTTCTTGTAATGGAGGCAATGACGGTACTATTTCTATTTCCGTTGTAGGCGGTTCTGGTTCATATACCTATGCATGGAGTAATGGGGCGACTACAGAAGACCTTGTAGGCTTAGCCGCTGGAAATTATACAGGAACGATTACCGATGCTAATGGATGTACATTAGCTTCTAGTATGATTACTATAAATGAGCCTTCCGCTATACAGATTAGTCTTGATGGAACAACGGACGCTTCTTGTAATGGAGGCAATGATGGTTCAATCTCTATTTCTGTCGTAGGCGGTTCTGGTTCATATACTTATGCATGGAGTAATGGTTCTGCCATGGAAGATCTTGTAGGCTTAGCTGCTGGAGATTATACCGGAACGATTACCGATGCGAATGGCTGTATGATGGCTTCACCTGTCATTACTATAAATGAGCCTTCTGCCATTGCGATGACCTTAGATGCTGCTACAGATATTACTTGTAATGGCGCTGCTGATGGTACTATTTCTATTTCGGTTGTAGGCGGTACAGGATCTTACTCCTACGCTTGGAGTAACGGAGCTACTACGGAAGATCTTGTCGGTTTAGCTGCTGGAGATTATACTGGAACTATCACTGATGCCAATGGTTGTACCTTTGTTTCTGGAGTTGTCACTATCGTTGAGCCTGCTGTTGTAGGACTTACCCTAGATGGCGTAACGGATGCTTCTTGTGCTGGTGCTAGTGATGGAATCATTATGATTACACCTACTGGTGGTACGGCTCCTTACACCTATGCATGGAGTAATGGTGCTACTACAGAAGATTTAGTAAACATTCCTGCTGGAGATTATATAGGAACCATTACAGATGCGAATGGCTGTACAGCCGTATCGCCTACAGTTACCGTAAATGGTCCTGCTACAGGTATTACGGTTTCTACAATCAATACCACAGATATTGCTTGTAATGGAGATAGTGATGGAACTATCGACCTTGAAGTTACTGGTGGTGCGACACCATATACTTACGCATGGAGTAATGGAGCGACTTCTCAAGACATCGCTGGCCTTGCTGCTGGAACGTATCTTTGTACGATTTCTGATGCTGTTGGCTGCTCTCTTGAAGTTCCAGCTATTACGATTACAGAGCCTGCAACAGCGGTGTCGGTTTCTGCTACGGTTTCTCCTGAAACTGGAGCGGGCAATGACGGTAGCGTATCTTTAGCCGCTACGGGTGGTACAGCGCCTTACTCTTACGCTTGGGATAATGGTGCAATTACGAGCAGCATTGGAGGCCTTGCGGCAGGAACCTACTGCGTAACTGTAATGGATGCCAACGCTTGTCAAATTTCTACTTGTGAAGTAGTCGGAAACACGGTTGCTGTGAACACTATTGAAGAGCTTGAAACCATCAATCTTTTCCCGAATCCAACAGCTAACGAAAGTGCGCTTAATCTAACATTTACCAAATCTGTAGATTTAAATGTTGAAGTGATTAACACACTTGGTCAAGTTCTTTGGAATAAGAATGCAAACAACGTTCTTACTGCTCAATATACACTTGATTTGACGACTTACCCTGTAGGTATCTACTTTGTACGAATTAATGTAAATGACAAAATTGCTGTTAAGCGATTAGTCGTTACTCGATAAGATTAGGGATTAAATTTCCTTAAAATAATGAAGGCCGCTTCCTATTTGGGAAGTGGCCTTTTTTTAGTTGAGAGTTATTGTTTTTTTTGCCATGTAAGGCATATAAGAAGCTTAAAGGATTCACATAAGGTTGTTCGAGTGGGGGGCAGTTGAACATTTACGGCAGAAAAAATCTCCGTCCTCCCAATTACATCCTAAACACGCCAAAGCTTTCTGCACCTTTCACCTCCTGCGTATAAGCTACGGTCAAGCAAAAGCCTAGGTAATTCCTTGTCTCTCTAGGGTCTATCAAACCATCATCCCAAAGATTTGAAGTAGCATACCAAGCACTCGACTCGCTTTCTACTTGTTGGATGAAGACCTGTTTCATTGCATTTCCCGTTTCTTCATCGTAGGTATAACCACTTTTCTTAGCTGCTGCACGGCCTATGATTTCCATGACACCACCCAACTGCTCAGACCCCATCACCGCGATACGCGAATTGGGCCAAGCGAAAAGGAAACGAGGATCATAAGCACGTCCACACATCGCATAATTTCCAGCACCAAAAGAAGCACCAATCATGACCGTAAAAGCAGGAACTTCGCTATTCGATACCGCATTAATCAACTTCGCGCCATTCTTGATAATACCGCCTTCCTCATACTTTTGCCCCACCATAAAACCCGTGATGTTTTGCAAGAAAAGTAAAGGCCTATTTTGCTGATTGCACAATTGGATGAACTGAGCGCCTTTATTGGCAGAATCCGAGAAAAGCACACCATTATTTGCTAGAATACCCACAGGATAACCATGAATATTCGCAAACCCCGTCACCAAAGTCTTCCCATAATTCTCCTTGAATTCCGAGAATTTTGAACCATCTACTAGGCGAGCAATGACCTCCCGAACATCATAAGGAATCTTAAGTTCCGTAGGCACAATCCCTAGAATTTCATCCGCAGGATAGAGCGGCTCTTCGATTTCAGAACGTTCAAAATCACGCTGAGGAGGCAAGGATTCCATAATCTCGCGAGCAATGCGAATTCCATCCAATTCATCTTGTGCCAAGTAGTCAGAAACCCCTGAAATCGTACTGTGCATAGCTGCACCTCCTAGCGATTCCTCATCCGTCACCTCATTCGTCGCCATTTTTACGAGAGGAGGCCCCGCCAAGAAAACCTTCGCATTGTCCTTCACAAAAATAGCATAATCGGACATGCCGGGAATATAAGCACCACCTGCCGTACTATTGCCAAAAACAATCGAAATGGTAGGAATTCCAGCCTTACTTCGTCGAGTAATATCTCTAAAACTACGTCCTCCTTGATTAAAAATCTGTGCTTGTTCGGGCAAATTTGCGCCAGCAGACTCTACAAGATTGATAACGGGCAATTGATTCTGAAAAGCAATATCCTTTGTTCGGAAACCCTTTTGCATCGTCGTAAAATCAATAGCTCCTCCCTTGATCGTACCCACATTCGCCGTTATCATGCACAACTTTCCACTCACCAAGCCAATCCCACCGACCAAAGTTCCTCCCGTATTAATATCAGTACGCTCCAAGCCCGCAAGGGGCATCAACTCCAAAAAAGGAGAATCCTTATCCAGCAAAAGGTCAATTCGTTCCCTTGCTAACATTTTGCCACGCTTCTCCGCTCGCTTCAAATACTTCTCTTTTCCTTGGAAAAGCGCATCCTGTAGCTTCTGCTTCAATTCACCAACCAAAGCACTCATTTTTTCATAATTTTCCTTGTATTGGGGAGAATTCGTATTGACTTTACTTCGTATCGCTTGCATGTTATTAGTTGAGAGTTATCCACGATAGCTATCGGGAGTTAGGAGTTTAGAGTTAGCAAAAATAGGATTTTAATGTGTAAAAGGGAAATTAGGATAGTTAATTGAAGCATTAAAGAAAACATAGCTGCTTGTAAAATGCGTATCGTGATAAAAATCAGTATAATTGAAGACAGGCATTCAGGGGGTAACCATGAAGGATTACATTGCCCCTATGGGTTTCAGTATTAGGATATTCCTGCATCTATAAACATGAAGTGCTATCTTAAAACTAAAATCTAAATCCTGTGTAGGGGCAATCCTTTATGGTTGCCCTAAAGTAGAAGGAGGTGGGGAATCCTTGCCTGTATTTTATAGCGAAGCGATCAAAACATTTAGCCGCTTTTCGTGATAGCTAACGTGCTGCGTCTTCGCTGTGGCAGGCTGTTCAAGCAAGTACTTAAATTGCCGTCAATAAGTCTTTTGTAGCAAAGCCAACAAAATTCATCGTGCAACGTAATTCTCCATCCTCCATTTTCTTATGTCGTTTCTTTTTTTGTTATTCTTATTATTTTTTATTTACTTTGCATTGTTGCTTAATGCGAGCGTTCCAATTCCTTTGAGTTTTATCCTTTCTTTACTGTTTATTGCTTTTGTTCAAGGGCAAATAAGAATAAGTAATGGGGAAGTTTTTCTTCCTGATTTTAAAGCGTATGATATGAAAGACTCAAAACTTGTTGACTTATTATTGAAATTGAGGAGGGCGAATTGGGATCGGAAAGCGAAAAAATACCTTAGTGATACCGAAAATTGTCGTAGTGCTAAGCAGCGACAACTTTTTGAGTATTTCTATCTACTTAAAGGAGATTTTAGTGCAGAATTCCTAGAAGAAGAATTGATTTTCAAGGAGGTATTTCCTGAAGATGAGCTATTTAATCAAGGAAAACTGAAGGGGCTAATTTCTGAATTAGTAGGGAAAATCGAGGAATTTATAGCGATTGAAGCGCTAAAGCGATCGCCTACGGAGCTAAAAAAAATGTTGGCTATTGGGTATCAAGCCCTGCAAATGGATAAGCAACAGGAATCTACGCTCAAACGCGCTGTGAAAAAGCGAAAGGTCAAGCATGGAATGGATTATCATCTTCACCAATTGGAGAGTTTTCATGATTTATACTATAAGCCACAAGCGAATTTACACAAGGAAAAAAAGTTCGGGGATTACCTAAATTCTGCACTGTTTCATAATGATCGTTTGTATGCCTGTTATCGCCTTAAGTTTAGTACGACTGTATTGATTCGTAAGGAGTTGTATGGGGAGAAGCCTAAGGAAGGCTTTGAAAAGAAATTGCAAAATTTCTTGGATGATTTCGAAGTTGGAGATGATGCCATTATCAAAATTTATGCACAAACTGCTCAATTTTTCTTGACGCCCAGTGTTGAACGTTATGAGCAGCTAAAGGCTGATATACTAAAGTGTTTTGCTTTGGTTCCTACGGAAAAAGAGGTTGTGTTTACTTTTCTTGTCAATAGCTTGTTTCTAGTGGATTATCCTAAGGGGAGACTGGCAGAATATTTCAATTTGTTCCAATTTGGCGTTCAGCATAAAGTTTTTGTTTCTAATGGGATAATGTCTCCTACTATATTTAATAATATATTGCATATAGCACATCAGATGAAGGCTTATGTCTGGTCAGAAAGGTTTGTAGAAGAGCATATTAACTATCTAAGATATGATCGACAAACTAAGGAGAATATTCGTATTTTATGTCGTTGTTATCGTTTTTATGGTGAAGGTGATTATCAAAATGTATTGATCCATTTAGGGATGATTTTATACGATGATTTTACTTATGCAATTCGTAAATACATTTTATGGTTTAAGTGTATTTATGAGATGGATAAACATAAAGACCTTGAGTTTTTTAAAAAGAAGCGACGGTCATTTTATTCTTATTTAGAAGGCCGAGAACATAAGCAATTTATAAGCTCTGAAAATAGATTACGACATGAAAATTTCGTAGCTATTCTTATGAAAATTGTCGAATTTCCATACAAAAAATATTCAAAACAAAGTTTACTAGATTTGTTAGAATCCAAAAATGGACGAATTGTTGAGGAAAATTGGTTGTTTGAGAAAATTAAACAATTGCATAATTTAAGGTAAATCATTGTGATAACTGTTTTTGTATCACAATGACCTACCTTTTTTATATTTGATTATTGAAGGCGTATAGTGGATTTGTTGGAATAGCTCCCTATAGTCATAAGTAACAAGTATTCATCATTGGAGAGATCAGGGAGTATGATCTGTTTATTATATGAAAGTGTTGAGAAGATAATCTTCTTTTCCTTAGAGTAAACTACTATATTCATTGGAGTCAGTAGACCACCATTAGAATTTAAATATTGATCTGGAATGGAAAACGTAAGAGTTAACTTACCATTTTTACCAGTAATAATAGGCATATCTCCACCAAAGCTACTAGAGCTAGAAGCTCCAATAGACAAA
>JAHDHB010000123.1:0-5352 GCA_020631545.1 Saprospiraceae bacterium
GGTTTATTTTTCAAACTTATGTTTATAGCTGGGAATACTTTAATTATACCCTTGAGGCTTTAAATCGAACGGCTAAAGATCTGTTACTTAAAGATGTGGATTTTAGACCAATCCTAGTAGAATTTTCTCAAATGATATCTCCTCTATTCTGTTTGTGGATTTATGGGGATCGATATTATAACGTGGAACTAAAAAGCCAGCTAAGTGAGAACGAACTCGTGGAATTGATGAATATCAAACCAGATTTAAGCAAAAAAGCAAGAACTGCACTCTCTGATATTGATGATGTTTTGGCAGAAGTACGAGGTAGAATTGATAGTAAGTTAGACGAAATTAAAGATAATATTGGGGAGGATTTATACAATGTTGCTTTAACAGAGATAAATGATGAAATAGACTCGGAGGAAGAAGAACTTTACTTGTTCTTTAAAAATAAGGAGGTCGTTATCCGTAATTTTTTCGAACCTCTTTTTAGACTAGTTTGTAATATTTTATTTCTTGATCAAAAGACAAGTATCCCTTCGAAAATTCCTAAGGCAAAAAAGAAAATGGTGATGAATAGGACTAAAGAGTATGAAGGACATTTTAACAACCAAGACATCAAAACAAAACTAACAGATGCCTATAAACTTTGCTTGATCAATCCTCAAAATTGTCCTCACATGGCAAAGATACAAGAAGATGTCCAAACAGCTTGGCTCATAAATCATTAATTCGCCACCTCTAATTACTATAACATGAACTTATTCAAAGAATTTCCTAAGACTACAACAGCAGAATGGCTAGCCAAGGTGGAGAAAGATCTCAAGGGGAAACCCTTGGATTCGCTGAATTGGGAAGCAGAAGAAGATATAATCCTCAAGCCGTTTTATCGAAAAGAGGATTTACCCAAAAATATGGACATCCCTGTCCATAAATCTTCTAATGATTGGTATATCCAAGAAGATATCGAACTACCGGTAGGGGGGAGCGTAGCCGCTAAGGCGAATAAATTGGCTCTAGAAGCCTTGAATATGGGCATCAATGCTCCAAATTTTATCATCGATGAGGTTTTGGATCAAAAGATGTTTTTTAAACTACTAAAAGGGATTTATCTAGAAATGATTTATCTCAATTTTGGTGGTTTATTGACAGAAGGCTATCCCATTGAAATACTTAAAAAATGGACGGCCTTACTAAAAAAAGAAAAACTTTCTCCTAAAAAGATCAAGGGAGCCTTAAATGTTGACCCCATTGGGTTTTATATTGAAAATGGAGAATTTTATGAAAGCCAAGAAGCCGATTTTGAAAGCTTAGCCAATGCGATTTCTTTTGCCAATAAGCGACTGCCTAACGTAGCGGTCATTACTGCTCAAGCACATTTCATACATAATCAAGGAAGTACAATCGCTAGAGAACTGGCTATTTTATTAGCCAAGGGAAGTGAATATTTAGTACAGCTAGAACATTTGGGCGTCAAGGCTCAAGTCGCTTGTCAGCACCTTCGTTTCTCTGTATCTGTAGGGAATGACTTTTTTATGGAGCTAGCCAAAATACGTGCTTTACGCCTTTTATGGGCTTTAGTACTGAAAGGCTTTGGCGTGGAAGAAACGCCCCAAATTCATATTCATGCCTTGACTTCCGCCGTTGCTCAAACGGAGGACGAATATTCGAATATGATTGCTTCTACCACTCAAGCTATGTCGGCTACCATTGCAGGGGCAGATAGCCTCACCGTTTTGCCAGCCGATATGGTCTTTGGCTCTAGCAACGATTTTACTAAACGTATTGCTCGAAATGTACAGCACATTCTCAAGCATGAAAGTTATTTCGATAGGGTAGTAGATCCTGCTGAGGGAAGTTATTACATTGAAAAAATGACGGAAGAAATTGCCGACCTTGCTTGGTTGAAGTTTAAAAAAATCGAGGCGACTGGAGGTCTTTTGGCCTTGGTAGGGTAATTTCAGAGGGCAAAGGAGAATATTTGATAGCATCGAAAACACTTAAGAAAAACGAGGACTACGATGAGCAATGACATTTTTTCGACAAACAGGCTGAATTATCGACATTCTGCTTGTCTACCGTTTTTTTGTGTGGCGAAAATTTGCTAATTTTGGGGCATTGAACAATATTAACTTTTTTTTGTTGACTATCTAACTAATTCGAGTTAATTACACTCGTTTACGAATTAATTTTAAGCAATAATATCGATGGATCCTCTAAAATTAAAATTTAAGGAAAAAGCAGAAGCTTTATTCCATGAGACTAGAGCCTTACTTAAGGAACATAGTGCGAAAAAGGTCGATGAAGTAACGATCAAGCAGATGTATGGTGGTATGCGTGGCGTGAAAAGTATGGTGTGGGAAACCTCGCAGCTAGATGCACAAGAAGGTATCCGGTTTAGAGGCTACTCCATTCCGGAATTGAAAAAACTACTTCCTAAAGCTCCTGGTGGCAAAGAACCACTACCCGAAGGGTTATTCTATTTAATGCTCGTAGGAGAAGTGCCTACACAAAAAGAGGTCAATTGGCTCTCTGGAGAATGGCAACGTCGGAGCAATGTCCCTAGGCACACCTTTGCTATGCTAGAGAAAATGCCGTTGGATACGCATCCGATGACGCAGTTCAGTATGGCTATTTTGTCTATGCAAACGGAAAGCGTCTTTTCTCAGCGTTATTCAGAAGGGATGAGCAAAAGCGAATACTGGGATGCGACTTACGAAGATACTATGAATTTGATTGCGCGTTTGCCTAGAGTTGCCGCATACATCTACCGTAGAACCTATAAGAATGGCAATCATATAGAGCCAGATATTTCCTTGGATTGGGGCGCCAATTTTGCCCACATGCTAGGAATAGAGCATCCTGATTTCAAATCATTGATGCGTTTATACTTAACGATTCATGCTGATCACGAAGGAGGAAACGCCTCAGCGCATTCCACACACCTAGTCGGTTCTACCCTAAGTGATGCTTATTTCTCCTTATCTGGAGGGATGAATGCTTTAGCTGGCCCACTTCACGGTTTGGCTAATCAAGAAGTTATTAAGTGGGTATTCAAAATGCTGGATGTGCTAGGTACACGTAAGCCAAGTAAAGCACAAATCTCTGAATACGTACAAAAAACATTGGATGCAGGAAAGGTAATTCCTGGTTATGGGCACGCTGTGCTTCGTCAGCCGGATCCTCGTTTTACTGCTCAACGTAAATTCGCTGAAGAATACATCAAAGATTCCGACATTATCAATGTCGTTTGGAAAGCTTTTGACGTGGTACCACCTATCCTACAAGGTTTAGGAAAAGTGAAAAACCCTTGGCCGAATGTGGATGCACACTCAGGCGCATTACTTGTACATTACGGCTTAACTGACTTTAGCTTTTACACCGTCCTATTTGGTGTATCTCGTGCCATGGGTGTACTTGCTCAATTGTGTTGGTCTAGAGCATTAGGCTTCCCATTAGAGCGTCCAAAATCGGTTACTTCTAAATGGGTCAACGAATTTTTAGCACAACAACCCGTTGAAGGTTAGTTTAGATTGATTTTTTCCTAAGTTCTCAATATAAGAAGTCAGGGGTTTTTATACCCTGACTTTTTTTTATGCGTGCTCCCGTTTTTTTCTATTCACTTTGGAACCTCTTGCACTTGGTATCTAAAAATATCGTGAAAAGTCTCATGATGAGAGAAAAACAAGCAGCTAAGAATTTTGATTGCTGCGCTACAAAATACTGGCATGGATTACCCATCTCCTTCTAGTATAGGGCAACCATAAAGGATTGCCCCTACTCAGGATTTAGATTTTAGTTTTAAGATCGCTATCTCCAAAAAAAACGCACTTCATGTTTACAGGTGCAGGAATACCCTAATACTGAAACTGTAGGGGTAAAATCCTTCATGGTTACCCTCTGAGTTCTGCGGGAAGCTCGTAGTGTTGGCGGAAGCGCTGCGTTTTAATAATAGTAGAGAACCAGGTAAGAACATTCTCTTAGTTTTCTTAAGGTGTATAAGAAGCGCAGTACCTTGCTAGCGCGCAAAATCCATGCTCCAAACGTAAAGCAAGGCTCATTCCTTTTGGGTAAGGTTAATACGACTGGATATTTTGTCCAACTACTAGTGTGTTTCTGCTTTAAAAGCTTGGAAATTATCTTGATTTATCTTGCGATGCTTGTTTTCCACGCGCTTACTACCCCCTGAATCCTATTTTATTTATCGTGTGTTTTGCGTTCCGAATTCCTCACTCGTAATTCCTCATAAAGAAAGTTATTCATACCGTTTTTGAAGCTTTTCAAGACTTGTTTGCATATTATGTTGGAGGAGTTTACGTAAGGTACTAGATTGTAAACGCTTTAGCGGATTGATTCCATCCTCTTCATATTTTGTAGTCCAAGTCACAATAGTTTGTTGACCTAAGGGAGCAAATCCAATCTTGGCATGTAAGATATGTCGATTATCATCCAAGGAAAGATGAAATTGAACTGCCTGATCCTCTATAGATTGTACGATAGTAAGTGTACCCTTCATCTGATGACTCGTCCAAGCTTGTACAGCACCTAGTCCTTCTTGTATTTCCCCATATTCTAGCTCAATACTCTCATCAAACTCCGCGCTCCAAACCGACCATTTCTGCCAGTTGGAAGGTTTGTTGATGAGGGGGAACAGCATCTCTGGAAAAGCATTGATAACGACTTGCTCTTCTACACGCCATTTGTTGGGCATAAAAAGAGCCAGCAGCACAAGGAGCATTATTAGAAATACGCCTATAAATAATATGATGATTAAATAAGTTGGCATTTAGACACTTGGTGAATGATAAAATAGCCCTGTTCATTACGAATGTAAAAATTCCTAGAGAATAAAAAAAGTAACTTTGTAAAAATCAACGAAATTCTAGGAAAAAAGGTCTTCTGATTGTTTGACGGACAAAAATGCTTAGCAATATTATTGCTCAGTAGATAGTAAACAATTCTCTTGCCTAATTGTTGAATTTTTCCCTTGTTCTATTAAAAACAAGGGGGAAGTGGCATTGCAAAATAAATATAGACTACTTTTGTGTCATGATTTAGTTTGTTGCATTAATTTTTTATAATTTAGTCACGACTAAGTATCTGTCCAGTTTTTCTGAGTAGAACCACAAGAATTTGGACAAGAGGAAGTCTTTCAAAATAGAGAAAGCTACTCGTTCTTTTCTTTTAAACGAAAACTGATTTTATGTTATCATCGAATATTGAGAAAGCCTTAAACAATCAAATTGCAATGGAAGGATATGCTTCCTTTATCTACTTGGCTATGGCAAGTTGGTGTGACCGAGAAGGCTTGGAAGGTTGTGCAAGGTTTATGTACCGTCAATCTGACGAGGAAAGAGAACATATGCTGCG
>JAHDHB010000123.1:5362-13035 GCA_020631545.1 Saprospiraceae bacterium
ATTGTCCATTATGTGAATGAAGCTGATGGTTTTGCTAGAACACCAGCGATAGAGCAACCTCCTCTAGAGTTTAAATCTGTCGGTACCTTATTTCAGCAAGTTTATGAGCATGAACAACGGGTAACGCATTCTATCAATGAAATCGTTGCGCTTTGCTATAAGGAAAAAGATCATGCTACGCTCAACTTTTTACAGTGGTATGTGGAAGAGCAACGAGAAGAAGAAGCACTCATGCGGTCTATCCTTGACAAAATTAAGCTGATTGGGGGAGCTCCTCAAAGCTTGTACTACATCGATAAAGAATTGGAGAAGATCAATAAACAACAGGCTGCTGCTGCTGCCAAGGAAAGCGCAGCTAATTGATTTAGGAGTTAAGAATTAGGGGTAGATCGTTATTGTGGGGTGATTTTTTTTTGAAAAACCGAAAGTCTTCCTACTCCCGATTACTATCGCGGAATACTTTCTCCCTTTTGTTTGTATAGCGACAACCATTAAAAAAGCCGACTCACAAGAATGCGAGTCGGCTTTTTAGTATTTAGTAAAAAACTAAATCAATTCTTATCGAACGATAACGAATTTATCAGCTTTTGCTTCTCCGTTAGAAATCAACTGTACGAAGTAGTAACCAGGCGTCAAGTCGCTAGCATCTACTTTTACTTGTTGCATGCCAAGTGTACCTTCAATTTGACGGTTTTGAAGTACTTTACCTGTAACGCTCATCACAGAAAGCTCTACTTTCGCAGCATCTTTAAGGTCAAAAGCAACAGTCAAGTTATCCTTAGCAGGATTAGGGAAGATAGTCAAATCAGTGATGATTTCAGTATCTTGCTGTAAACGCTCCTTGTCATCAGCCAACTGAGGTACAGAACCGTCAGCTAAGGTGAATCCAACTGAAGGGTTAACGTATTCAGCATTGACAATGTCAATCTTAGCACCATTAGAGCAACCACCAAGGATTACATCATCAAGATAAATCCAATCAGAGTTTCCAGAAGCATCACAACGGAAACGAACTTGAGTAGAAGAGCTAAATGGACCAACTACATACTCAGAGCCTGAATAGTAAGTGTCGTTGTTGAAGTCTGTTCCTCTAGCATAGTTTGCAACGACTTCCCAGCCATTTCCTCTACTGATTTCAATGAAGAAGTCTTCATTATTCTCCATACTTCTAGCATAGAAAGAATAGTCGATAGTTAAATCTTCGAAAGCAGAAAGGTCAAGAGGGTCAGTAGTTGTTGCAGAAGCACTACCAGAGTTATCTCTCAAACGTACACAGTAGTTTCCAGTAGTTGCATACGCTGCATCATTGGCACTTCTTCTTACATCCGTACCACCATCATTCCAAATACCCCAAGTATCGAAGCTTGTAGCATCAATTATAACGTCAGTACAAACACCGTTGTCAGGAGTACCAGCACAAGTACAGCCGTCCGCTTGGATTTGATCATTGTTGGTCGTAGGATCATTATCGTTACAAGCAGTACCTGGGTTTTGACCAGCACCTACACTTGAGTCATTATCATTACAATCAACTTGAGCACAAACACCGTCACCGTCTGCATCGCCACCAGCATTGAAACATGGGATAGGCGTACCAGCACAAGAACAACCGTCAGAACCAACAGTGTCATTTTCTGTACTTGGGTCACCATCGTTACAAGCAGTACCTGGGTTTTGACCAGCACCTACCGCAGGGTCATTGTCATTACAGTCAGCATCAGCACAAACGCCGTCACCGTCTGCATCACCACCAGCATTGTCACATGGACCAGGCTGAACAGTACCAGCACAAGAACAACCATCATTTAAGATAACATCTCCTGTTGTATTAGGATCGCCGTCATCACAAGAAGTTCCTGGGTTTTGTTGCGCACCTACAGATGCATCATTATCGTTACAGTCAGCATTAGCACATACACCATCACCGTCTGCATCTCCACCAGCATTAGCGCAAGGATCGTTCGTTGTAGTCAAGCAGAAGTTTTTAGTTTCAGAGCTAGCGAATTCGCCACCAGAAACTTGTACTGCACCATTAGCAGTTATTTCATAAGACCCTGTGCCATAAGAACAGCAGATACCGTCACCGTAGCTATCATTGATAGTAAAGTCATAGCAGCCATCAGCTAAGCAGAAGACTTCAGTAATTGTTGTATTGTTAGCGTATGGACCACCAGAACCTACAGTTGCACCACTTGCATCCGTTAAAGTCCAAGTCGTTTCAGAACCATAGTTATCTGTAATCAAAGTAAGTGTTGCAGAGCTACCATCACAAGGACATGGTTGACAAGAAGAACCACCACAATCAACGCCTTCCTCATCACCATTTTGCGTCTGATCATCACAAGTAGGACAAACAGCAGTACAAGGACCACCACAATCAACGCCTTCTTCGCCTTGATTTTGGATACCATCATTACAAGTAGGATCAGGAGCAGGGCCACAAGCTGTTGAATTCAGTAGGCTAGCACGAGCACCACCAGCAGCGAAAAGCGCTTGCATTCTTGCCTTTTGGCCAGCAGTATAAAGGTTCATACAAGCATCGTCAGAATAGTCCATGTAGTTTTGAACCATATCTAAGGTGTTACAAGACGTATGCGTAGAAGCACAGCCATAGTTTGCACCATCTGAAGCAGGTGTGTCAGAAACAAAATCATCTTGGTTACAGTTTCCATCACCCCAAATGTGGCGTAGGTTTAACCAGTGTCCGACTTCGTGTGTACCTGTTCTTCCTAAGTTGAAAGGAGCTTGAGCTGTACCAGTAGTTCCTGTATACTTAGAATCACAAACTACACCGTCAGTAGCAGCACTACCACCAGGGAATTGAGCATAACCTAAAATACCACCACCGATTGTACAAACCCAGTAGTTAAGGTAGCTGTCTCTGTCCCATGCGTCTACACCACCCTGAGAAGAATATTTCATGGCATCATTCGTACCAAAAGAAGTTACAGAAGTTTGAGTTCTAGTGATACCAGAGGTAGGATTACCACTTGGGTCAACTGTAGCTAAACAGAATTCAATCTCTGTATCGGCTGCTTGAGACCAAGTATTGTTTGCGTCAGAGTTCAAGCGACGAAAATCATCATTCAAAACTTGTAGTTGAGAAAGTACTTGTGCATCGCTGATATTCTCAGCATTTGTATTGTAAATGACGTGGAATACAATAGGAATTTGTACGACGGCATTCAGCTTTCCAGTAGGGTTGTTTTTCACAAAATCGTTCGTAAACTGTTGGATTTTTGCCATTCGACCATCAACTTTTGGGTCAATAGTTCTTTGGTATTCTAGGTGATCCATCGTTTTACAATTACGTTGTTGCCCAAAAGCAAAGGAACAACAAAATAATGCCAACAGGGTAAGGACAAAACTGTGTCTTTTCATAATTCTGTGTTAAATAAATTAGGTGAAATAATATTTGGTTGGTAAATTCTCAGCAAAACTAAGTATTTCTGTTAATAAATGCTAACAAATAAAGAGTTTTTTCTTTGTGAAGCGATAGATGTGTTAAAAACATTATGCATTTGTGTTCCTTTTCTAGAAGATTACCCCGTTTTTTTGTTTCAAAAAATTCAATGTTAATGTTTGTTAACACTATTTTTACACAATTTTTTTATGGAGTTTTGAGACTTAAGCAGTTTAAAATATGGGAGCTGATTTTTTTGCTGTCTTTTTAATGCTTGAGTTTTATCTTTTTGATAGTAAATGGTTTATGGTGTTTTTGCTTTTTGTTATTCAGTAAAGCTAACTTTATTTGTAATGCTCTTTTTGTGACGTTTTTCCTAACTTGCAGATTCTTAGAGACAATCAAAAATTGGTTTTATTAGTTAAAAGACGGGTGTAAGCAGATTGTTTTGTAAGGGAGCGTCTATCCCCCATAGAGAAAGTCTTATTTTTTTGTTAAAATAAGACTTGTTTGCCTGTTCTTTTTGTTGAAAAGATGCCCAGAATGCTAGGAAAATGGTTCAATTTACCAAAGGGGCAGGGATGCCCACATTCACGGAGTCTGTCTAATATGATGTCGTGATGTGTGAGACGCACATGGCGAATTATTATTTGCTAGCAAATAATAAATATCATACTTCTTACATCATATTTTGAAGAAGAGCCTTTTCGGAATGGCCTCAATATTAATATTACTCAATACGCCCTTCATGCATCTTAGATGTGTAAACCCTTCACTTAAATGCTAAGTTTGACTGCTGAGGGAAATTGGCAAGCTTGCCCTAAATCGGGTTTATCAATTCTTTAACGTAGGCTCAATCTAAAAAAGAAGAAAGAGTCCTATACTAGAAGGCTATGCATAGGACATTCTCCTTTCATTAGTTAAGTTTCAACGATTCATAGAGTTTTATGAACTCCTCATAGCTAAAATCAGGGAAAAGTAAGGGCATAGACTCTTTAAAATCATTATGAAAAGCTTCTCCGACCCCATATTCTTTAAAGAGAACGGCATACTGCCAGTTTTGAAAGCCATAAGAAGCACAAAGCAGTTCAAAATATCCTTCAAAATCAACATTTAGCGAATAGCATTTGCCGTCTGGATCATGAAGGTACATGGTGTCATTCTTATCTTTTCCCTCTAATTCTAAGTAACCGGTCACTGCTTTACTCGCAAGGCGATCCAATACTCGGAATTGCCCTTTGCCATTATTGACCAAATCAGTCGTTTCTTCTCCATGGAAAGTCCATTGACCACTTTGCAGGTTAAGCAGTTCATTGCGATTTTGAAGAATAAATAAATCGTTTAAACTGGCTAAGTCGATGCAACCAGAAAAATTAACCTTACTACCATGTTCTGCTTTGAAGATAAGGCTAGGTTGCCATTTCAGAATGATATTGTCACAGGTTCTATAATAATCGTATAGCGATGCTGTTAGAGCCTCTTTTTTTGTCTTTAATAATCTTCGGTCAGGTCTACTATTGACCGTAGTAGCTACAGTTAGTCTAGGATTTTCAGTAACTATAGAATATAAATCCATAACATACTTCTTGCGGTAGTTCTTAATCATAGTAGGAAATTGTTTTGTCCGATTTTTGTCTCAGCCTTCTATATACAGCACTATTAGGCCAAGGAAAATTCGCATTAAATATTCAATTTTATGTTAATGGAAATATTAAAGCTAAATTCCAAAATAGGAAAGGCGTAAGGCTTCTCCTCTAATTTGCAAATAGACAATAGGAAACAAATAGAATTCATCAAGATTTCTATATTTCGCCTATGTCTAGCAAAATGAACATCGAAGTTAATTAACTTTTGTCTTTTATTCTATATCTCGCATGATTTTCTTCGAGTTTAATTAATTCGCTTCTTGGAAAGTTAAGTTTGATAAAAAGCTCTGGATCATCATAAACAAGGAATTGTATACGAGTTCAGCCATTTTTAGGGCTTTGGGCTTATCGTAACTATTCCTTGATTTGGACATTTTTATACGATTTTAAAAAAAATATCATTCCCACAACTGAAAATAGCATCAAACTCAAGAAAATCCACCCCAATTTCTCCATCTCCCATTCTCCCATAATCACAGAACGACTAAATAAGGTAACATTCGTTCCTGGTAAGTACAACAAGTTGGAATCCAAGGATAAAAATGGGGAAAATACCAGCGCAAAAGCGAAAATAAAGAAAATTTTAGTCGCTTGGATAAAATTTAAAGCTCGTTTGTACGTCCTTGCTGCTAAGCGAATGACAGACAGCCAAACGGTAAAAAACAACAGCAAAGGAAGCATAGCTCCTAGTATGAGACTCAGGTTTTTAAGTGAAAACCAACTGGTAATTAGATTCTTGAATAGGATGGGAATAGCAGGATGGAAAGCAACAACAATATACAAGCCCGCAGCCGTCAAAATAGCTGTAAATAGGCCAACAAAGAATGATAGTATCCAGTTCGCAGAAACTGTGGGTGTTATATTGGCAGTAGCCAAATGAGATTCATCAAACAAGTCGAAAGCAGAGAAAATACAGGCCAAAAAACTGAAAAGTACCAAGAAAAACGGCAATACTGCGCCCAAGTACTTCGGCAAGTCATCCATCCATCGATAGACATTTTCATCACTTACCAAAACAGGGGTAACATATTGTTCCGAAATTCCTAGAGAATCTAGGCGCTCTGTAAGTATTTTTGAGTTATATTTTTCAATGATTTTAGCCACTTTATCCTTCGTAGATCCTATTCTTTGAGCATGGTAATAGAGCTGTAATTCACCCTCTTTCCCCTCGGCTATGCGCCGTTCAAAATCATCAGAAGCAACTACGCCTAGTTGCAAACTATCCGAAAGGACTAAGGCCGAAATTTCTTTGTTCGAATAAAAATTAATGATTTGAATGTCAGACTGTTCTTCTAGCTCAAGTAAAAGCGGATGGCCATTTGGAATGCCGGATACCCCAACATTGGCAAGCCCTTTTTCTTGCTCCATTAAACCTAGCAAAGCACCAAAATAGAGTATCCCCAACAACAAAAAAAGTGGAAGCAATACCCTAGCAAAATAGGTAGACCGATCTTGCCAAGTACGTCGAAAGGCGGAGGTAAGTGCTGCACTGAACGTTTGCATAAGATAAGGAAGTAGCTAGACTACAAGGTTATCAATGTATTGAAGGAGTAAGAGACTTCCCTAGAGAATACAGTAGCCTTCGTGGTTCGTTAAAATGATCTACAAAGCTTTGCCAAAATTTAGAAAGAGTTCACTCCTTGGTTCATAACGAGGTTACTTCGCTACTTTTCTATGCAATTTGAGCAAAGATGACTCATCCCAGTCGTCTACCCATTCTACGCGGCGGATAAATTTCACACCAATAGAAATCTCTGCTGGAAGATTGTAGACTTTACTTTGGGGGTAAGCTCTTTCTTGTCCACTTTGATCAATATAAAAAACAGAACCCGCAGGAAGGAAGACTTGTTTGGAGAGATCGGGGTGAAAAGAAACCTCCATAAAAAGTGCAGCAGGGAAATTACTGAATTCATACTCAAAACCACCACCAACACTGACGCCATAGGTGAATTTGTTCACGTATTGGTCAAAACCACTAGAGTTGTTATTTGAATTTAGTACTTGATAATCAAGTAGATAGTCTAATCTTAATCCGATGAAATAGTAGCCATTGAAAACACCTAAATCATGACGATTTTTTACACCAGCCGCTAAGGAAACTTGCGTAAATGGATAGCGCATCGTTCGAGCAGGAATTTCGGTTCCCGTAATAGGATTTTGGAATCTTGGAAAACGAATAGCACTTCCTTTTACATGATAACCTAGTTGACCATATAAACTCAAGGAAATACTATCATTAAGGGTTTCCATGAATAGCGCACCATGATAAGCAGGCAACATTTCACGATCTGAACCATTCCAATTTTGGTTGCCCAAAGTCAATCCTCCCTTTAGGCCAAAAGCCATTCCCCCTCCTTGTGCATGAAGACCAATGAAAGGAAAGCTAATCAAAAGAAAAAAGAAAATAAATCTTAACATACACCATTTTATTTTTGCAAAAATAGCAAATTTATTTCGTTGTACCGTTGGATTTATCCGACAGGTCAAAAATAAACACTCAGGCACTCTCTCGCCATCTCACCCCCTAAGCTGGCAAAGCCAGAACCAAGAAATAAAGTGTAGCTTATAGGTCTTAAAAAGGTCGAAGACCTCCTTATAAGTCTTTTGTGTCTAGTACGTCACGC
>JAHDHB010000124.1 GCA_020631545.1 Saprospiraceae bacterium
AAAGGGAGGAGGTACAAAACTTGGTGAGCAAATCGTCGATCCAAGAGTCAATATCTACTCCGATCCTATGAATCCCGACGTACCTAGTTCTACTTGGTCAGGAGGAGGGCTCCCCATCAATCCTACAAAATGGGTAGAAAACGGTGTCGTCAAAAATTTATTCTATGGGCGATATTGGGCACAGAAGCAAGGCAAAACACCCGTCCCCTTCCCCGGCAGTGTCGTCATGGAAGGCGGTAACGCTACTATGGAAGAAATGATCGGCAGCACCAAACGCGGCATCCTAGTTACACGACTTTGGTATATCCGCACAGTGGATCCACAAACCTTGCTTTACACAGGCTTAACTAGGGATGGTACCTTCTACATTGAAGATGGAAAAATCAAGCATCCCGTTAAAAACTTCCGCTTCAATGAAAGCCCTATCATCATGTTGAACAACCTAGAAATGATGGGCAAACCTCAGCGTATCAATGGGAATATGATTCCTCCTTTGAAAGTACGTGACTTTACCTTTACGAGTCTGTCAGATGCCATATAATAAGAAGGATGACAATGAATTGTCTCCGTTTTCACGATAATAAAAGTAGCTGAGTCTACTCCGAAAAGTAGGATTTTGTAGAAAAATACGATTGAGGATGCAAGAGCTATGAAAACATCGCTGCGTAAATTATTATTTGCTAGTAAATTACCACTTGCATCGTATTTTTCAGAAGAGCCTTTTCGGAGTGGACTCTACTACTACGTCGTACCGTTGGATTTATCCAGCAATTCTCGGTTTGACAAAAGCAATAGGAAGTTATCGGGTATGCGCAAGAGAAGGCGGTAGCCTTCGAGGCTCTATAGCAAGGGGTTTCAACCCCTTGGTTCGTAAAATAAGCCACCAAGTTTTGCCCAAAATAGCTGGGTGACATAGCAGGCAGAGTTTTACTTCGTAGAACACAAAAAGTTCTAAGCTTCTTAAATAAAGCAAAAAAACAAGCCATAAAATATTTCTAAATTCCCAAAAGATGTCCTTTTTCTTCACGCGTATACAATACAATTCAGGTGATTGGAACACCGATCAGCGTATGCCGTCGAATGTATTAAATTCGCTAGTAGAATATACTACGATCCCTGTGGATACCGAAGAAAAAGTCGTTCGCTTAAGCAGCAAAGAAATCTTCAACAGTCCTTTTTGTTACTTAAGTGGTCATAAGTTAGTGGAATTTGACCAAGCAGAACGCCTTAATTTTGAGACTTATGTGCGAAATGGTGGCTTTGTCTTTGTCGATGATTGCAATCACGACATAGATGGCCTTTTTGCAAAGAGTTTTGAAAAGCAGATGGGGGAGATATTTGGGCTAGATGCCCTAAAAAAAATACCCAACGACCACGAAATCTATTCTTGCTTCTTCGAATTCGAAGATGGCCCACCTCCAACTTCTATTGAGCTGAATGGCTGGGGCGATGACTTAGTACATGAATATCTAAAAGCCATCGAAATTAATGGTCGGATTGGCGTTTTATACAGCAACAAAGATTACGGCTGTGAGTGGGATTATGAATTCAGAAACAAGCGCTGGCTAGTAGAAGATAATACAAAATTTGCCGTAAACATCATCGTCTATGCTATGACCAGCTAAAAATCTAAAAAAGCGGATAACTTGGAGGTTATCCGCTTTTTCAGGTAAACAATGTCCGTTTTAACTACTAAAAACGGCTTGTTCTTATTGTATTTTAAAACTTAGGACACTTCAACCCTTCTCTCATAGATTTCGGCTTGCTCGTATAATAAAGCGAAAGCTCAAAAGCTCCTTGACGATTCGTAGCCGGCAATAAGGTGGAAGTATTTAAGTCATAGCTCAACCCTAGGCTAATACTTTGGAAATCAATACCCGCCATCACAGTTGCAGCATCCGTACCAAACCCACTTTCGGCTTTATTCACTACCCTCCCCCAAGCACCTACACGTAGCGCTACATCGTTCCAATCGTCATTCATATAACGAAGGTTTGCTCCTAGCATCATTTCGGTAGAAGGCCCTTGGCGCATCGCCAATACTCCAGGTAATACACTAAGCACTTTTCCTAGAGGATATTCACCACCAAGATGAAGCGTTATTTTATTTTGTAAGTAATCATTTTGCTCATTGAAATAGGAAATACTAGGGCGATTAAGATGGTGTAAAGCAGCGCCTAAGTAAACACTTTTACGGTCGTCAAATACACCATACCACATAATTCCCGCGTTGAAATCTGGATAAATCAAACTAGAAATCCCTTCTTGTTCATAAGTAGGAAGTGTCGGATCGTAGGTATCTCCATTGAACTGAGCACTAAAAGAAAGCTCGTCCCAGTTGATTACACGTTGGCCTAAGCCCGCTTGGGCACTTAACACGATGTATTGAGCCATTCCCGTACGAGGATTTCCAGCCATTTCCTTGAGGTAGGAGAACGTGATAAGCGCTTGATTGGTCGTATAGCCACCTGTTCCAGCCTGATCATTGGAGATATGGACGCCAAATGTCATAAAATCACGTTGAATCGCTTGCAAACGATACTCAAAAGAAGCTTGCATCGATTGAAAAGGATTCGGACCAATAACACTAGCCCACTGGTTCCTATAGTTGATTCCTGCACGCCAAGTACCACTATAGACTCCTGCCATAGAAGGATTTAGTGCTAGCGGATTGGAATTAAACTGCGACCAATGTGCATCCTGCGCGTAGGAAAAATTGGCTAAAAAGCCAACTAGGGCAAAAATGAAAAAATGCTGTGTAATCCTTCTAATCATAAGAGCGTCTTTTGTCCGATTTCATTAAATGTTGTTGGCAAAAACAAACAACTACCAAATTTATCAAATTTTGAGGAGTTTTGAGCGAGTAATACGTTAAATTTTCTTTCTATTTCCAAGAAAGTAAAGGACTAAGCAACAAATTCTCCATTCTTCATCCTTCATTCTCCATTTTTTCCGCCTATCTTAGCAGCCCAGAGTTGTCTTAAAAACAAATTAGATACCTATGAATTTAGCGAAAGTCATCTTGCTACTTACCGTTTTTACCTTGATCATTTTGGTAGGGATCTTTTTCCTTCTTTATAAAAATCAAGAAAAACTGTTGTTTTACCCCGAAGTATTACCCCTTGACTATCAGTTTGCTTTCCCCTTCCCTTTCGAGGAAGTCTATTTTGAGCCCAATCCATCTGCTCGTATTCATGCCATTTATGCAACTGCTAAAACCGATAGTACTTCGAAAGGGGTCATTCTCTATTATCATGGCAATGCTGGCTCGCTAAAAGACTGGGGTTTTGTAGCAGAACAATTCCTTGCCTTAGGGTACGATATTTTAATTCCTGACTACCGAACCTATGGAAAAAGTATTGGTAAACTTAGTGAACAAGCCCTTCATGAAGACGCGCACTTCATATATCAACATCTTTTAAAACAGTATTCAGCAACTGACATCATATTATATGGTCGTTCTTTAGGGACTGGGGTGATTTCCGAATTGGCGACTAAAGTCCAAGCTCGGCAAGTTATTTTAGAAACGCCCTATCTAGGCATTTTGCCTATGGCGAAAGCGATGTTTCCACCGATAATCCCCGTGCGTTATCTCCTGAAATATCGACTAGATAATGCTGCCAATTTACCAAGAATCAAATCCCCCATTCATATTATACATGGCACGGCGGATGAAGTTATCCCCTATAATCACGGGAAAAAACTAGCGGAAAGCTTAGGAGGTGAGCATGCTTTGATAACCATAGAAGGCGGGCAACATAATAACCTATCTACTTTTCCTGAATATCATAAGCAACTCAAAAAAATGCTTCGATGAAAACTCAACGCTATTTTTGGTTATTCCTTCTAAGTATACCCTTAATGGGGTGCTTAGGAAGTTATTGGGGAGCCCAATATGCTACCTCGCCATTTCCAGCGAAACACCCTCCTGCAAAGAAGTTCTTTAACCATACTGTAGAGGATGTCACTGTTATAACGAAAGATAGTGTGCAAATCGCTGCTTGGTACCTCCCAAATTCTAAAGAAAAGTCCGTGATTTTGATGAATGGCTATCGTGGCAATCGCGTTCCCCTTGTAAATCGAGCAAAATTGTACTACGATAAAGGATTTTCGGTCTTAATGCCTGATTTAAGAGGCACCGGGGAGAGCGACCCCGTATCCATTACTTTTGGATGGAAAGAACGGTTTGACCTTCAAGCTTGTACTCGCTTTCTTCAAAATCGTGGGCATGAACGAATTGCTGTCCACGGTCTTTCCCTTGGCGCTGCTACGATAGCTTATAGTTTGCAAGAAGAGCCGGACTATTGGTTTGCAGTCTTAGAATCTTGTTATAATAACATTGACCAAACATTCCAAAATCGTTTGGATATGTTTTTTATTCCTTCTTTTTCTAGTACCCTAGTCCGTTATTTTACCGAGCAACGAATAGGAGCTTTGTCAACTGATTTGAGCCCAGAAGAGCACTTAAAAGCAATGAAATGCCCGGTATTATTTCTAGCAGGCGATAAAGAAAAACGGGTAAAAAAGAAGGAAACAGAAAGTATTTTCAACTATTGTGGGGCGAAAGACAAGCAGTTGCATTTTTTCAAGGGTGCTAGACATCAAGATTTTTTAGCTTTTGATAGAGAGCAATTTATTTTGCAATGGGCTACATTTGTTGAAAACTGCGATTTTTCAGACAAGTGACAAGGAATTAGGCTACACTATTTTTTCATAACAAGTAAAAATTCAAATAAAAAAAGCCCCTTTTTTCCCCACCAATACCAACTAAAAAACACTACTTATCAATAACTTATTACAATAAATCAGACTACACTAATAAAATTTCAAGCCATTTTTCACTAAAACAATAACACTTTTTATCCTTTAAAAAACATACCTTTGAAGCATAACTTTTTGATACCTGTGACCCATTCTACAGGAAAACAAGAAGCCTTTCAAAAACAATAAATCCCTAAAATATTTTTTACAATGTAATCAGGGGATTGAGGGAGAATACTGATTATTGGTTTAGTAAAAATGCTATCTGTTTCTATTCTAAGAAGCAGGTAGTGTTTTTTGTAAATTTTTGAGTCTAACTCCTTTTTTACATGCTTTAGATAAGAGTAGGAATATTTATGCTAGCTTGGATCATGTACATTTATTTCTACTTCTTTGCTATAGTAAAGGAGTGCTAGCCTGATTTCGGTTTGATGCAAATTTATATAAAAGGTAATTGGTTGATTTTAGTTTGCAGCGAATCGAATTCAGGCTATTCACTCTTTTTTATCAAAAAAAGCTAATCACCGCATATTTTGCGGCAAATAATCACCTTAATCACCGCAAAAAACTTATTCACCGCACAAATTGCGGCGAATAAACGGCTTAATCACCGCAAATCACATTTTTCTCCGCAAATTATGCGGCGAATAAACAATCCTTTCATCTTCAGTTAGCATCATTGAACAGCTCTTGTTTTAAGTTCGGATAATCCGTCATTATACCATCGACTCCCTTGGCGACTAGCTTTTTCATTTTTTTGACATCATTCACAGTCCAAGTGACGACTTTCATTCCCTTGGCTTGAGCTTTTTTAATGGCTTTTTTTTTCAAGGATAACAATTTGTAAAATATACTATAGTACGTCGGAAGAAAACCTAATCGTCTAATGTTCTTATCAACGCTTTTAAGATTATAGAAAAGTAGTAAGGTCGCGATATCGGGAGCCTGTTGCTTAACTGCCCTTAGGATATCCACATCAAAACTTTGGAGGATGACGCGCTCTTCAATGCCCATCTCTTTAATTACGGCTAAAACTAATTTCACATATTCCGTGGGAAACGGGTAAAGTTCTCCTTGTTTCTTTTTTCTAAACTTGATTTCTACATTAAAAATAAGCTCCTTGCTTTTTTCTACGCCTAAATGAGTGGTTACCGCTTCAACAACATCACGAAACAGCGGCCGATAAGCACTTATTTTTTCCTGTTGGGGATAGCTCCCATTTCCATTACAACCACAGTCATATTTCTTTATGGTAGCATAAGGCATTTTATATAAAAAATGCTCCTTTTCCTTGCCTATTTTTTCTCCTTCAGGCGTCACACAGATTTCTTTTGAAAAAAAAGCATCATGTGAAACCACCACCTCCTTATCTTGACTCATGACGACATCCATCTCTAAGGTAAGTACGCCAAGATCTACCGATTTTAGGAAGGCCGGAATCGTATTTTCTGGCATAATTCCTCTTCCTCCTCGGTGTGCATAAAATTCAAAGTTGGCGGGTATTGATACGCTTTGCGCATTCAAGCAAAAGGGAAAAAACAGCACAATTAGGAAACAGAAATACGGCATAAAATTTAACATTATTTAATTCCAAGAAAATGCACTTACTCCATTAAAAAAATGAGCCTACTCTGAAAAGAGGATTAAAGGTAGTAAAAAAGGAACAATCTGCTCAATAAAGACAACTAGGCGTGCTTGAACTAGTGGCGTTCTTACTCCAAGCCCAGAAATGCTAGGAACATCACTACATGGTAGCCGTCAACTGCCTTGTGATTTACTACCGTTTCGACACATCATTTTTATAGCAATACAGCAAATGCGAAACACTTGGTAAGTCGCTATTTTACAGACCTTTACTCAAGGTGCGCGTAGCTCAAGCCCCAACGGGATTATAAAGAGTGAGATGGTGAGTGAGTGCCAGTGCTAGCTCACTGGGCTAGATATGGCATCCCATTCGGGGCTTCAACATCTTTTATAAAAAATAGGCAGTGTAGAAACGGTAGCTTGTGATTTAGGAGTCACTTTACGACTCAATCGCCCTATATCAACAGAGTCACTGGTACCCGAATTTCCCTCCAAAACACCATACATAAAAAAACAGGCGTTATATTTGCAGGTGCGTTGCAGTTAACTACTATTCGGTAGTAATTAATAAGTTAAGTAACACCCCTAGGATTATGAATCAAATATCGACGACATTATGCTGGCTTATTTGCTTAATTAGTTTCAGTTTTCTAGCAAGTTGCCATAAAAAAATATATCCAAATCGGGATCACTTTATCCATCAGGTAGAGGAATTGCCGATGGTGGATCTTGCACAATACAAATCTGTCCAACGGCGGATAGATCAAGATGCGAATATGGCTATTGCAATGACGATTTCGGGAGGAGGCACACGAGCTGCTAATTTTGGCGCTGGTGTTATGTTGGGTTTAGAAGAGCTTAAGCTTTCCACGAAACGCAATGCACTAAAGGAAATCGATTATTTCTCTACGGTTTCTGGTGGTGGTTTTCCTGCTGGAGCTTATATTGCCTCCTTGTATGATCATCACCATTTTCATAAAGATGAATTTGACTATTCCTTTTCAAGTTCCTTTGAGTATAAAATAAAAAAAGACCTTCGTCGCTCTTATCTTTCGCCCATGTTGTGGGGCTTCTTTACCTATCCACGCCTATGGTTTACCCATTTTGATGAAGGCGATGTACTAGAACGCTCCATTGACAATCATGTACTTGGATACAAGGAAAGAAAACATCACCACAAGGCGAAAAGAAGCATTTTGCTCGGTGATATTTTTGTGGGCAAAGAAGATACTCGGGATGTTTTATTCCCTATGCATGTAGCTAATGGTACGAACTACGAGAACATGTCTATTTTTCCTTTTGCTCCGAATGTGCTAGAAGAATACCAAGTCAGTACATTTACCCACCGTGTAAAAAAATACCATAATTTAGGCGCACAAACACCTAGCGAAATGCCCTATTCTGTAGGGATAAAGGCTAGCGGCAGTTTTCCAGTAGCCATTTCCAATACGACACTAAGGAGCGATTTTCAAGGAAAATCCTTTCTTCATATCACGGATGGAGGTATCTCAGATAATATAGGTTATAAAACAGGCGTTGAATTATTGAAAAAAGACAAAGTGGCCAAGCGCCGAATTTTGTACATTGTAGATGCCGATAATACAGGTTTTATTACTTGTTTTTCGAGTAAGCAAAAAGCACTGGGTACCATTAAATCCTTTAGCAGGGTTTCAGTAAGTACTTTGGCTTCGCGTCATGTGATGCTCAAAAAAGAATTGGACGATGTCTGCCGCTTGTACAATATCAGTCCTATCCATTTTGGTTTTGAAGTACTCGTAGACGGAAATTGCAGCACTCCTCCCAATATAATTTACCGCAAACAAGAGACTGAAAGGCTGGTAGAACAACTTAAAACGGATATTCGAAAGATTTCTGAGGAAGATTTGCAGGTTTTGTATGAACTTTGTACTAATATTGCAACCAAATACACCATCTCTGAATTGGAACAAGAGTTGCTTGTCCTTACAGGGATGAAAGTTGTGGATTTGCAACGGGATAATATCCTTAGACTTTTACAGCCTTAGGGGCAGTGTATACCCAAGCAGCTTTCCGTTATTCTGCTCTTCTGGCGTAAGGATTTTGTAGCGCGTAGATTTATACTAGAATACTAAGTAATTTTTTAATCGATAGACTCATTTATCACTATGTTGAATTGTCGAATTGTTTTATTGACAGCTTTTTCTATATTTTTCTTCCTTGTTGCTCAAGGACAACGGGTTCATTTTAGCCAGATTGAATTACAGAAAAATGGATTGTATTATCAAGTAAATACCATTCCTCCTTTTACTGGAACGGCTTATGACGTGCATCCTCCGCTAGATCCTAATGATAAAAAGAAGGCAAAAGAGGATTATGAAGCGTACTTGAAAACAGGGCGGAAGAGCGAAGAAGTAAATTTTAAAGAGGGCAAAAAACATGGAAAAGCGATGGGATTTGACCAACTAGGCCATAAGATTTTCCAAGCTCATTTTGTAGAAGGGAAAAAACATGGACTAGAAGAACAGTGGTATGCTAAAGGAGAGAAAAAACTTGAAGTCCCTTTTGAGAATGACAAACCGAATGGTATAGCGACAGAATGGCATAAAAACGGCAAAAAGAAGTCCGAAAGCCCTTTTAAAAATGGTCGTGAGGAAGGTTTGCATAAGTGGTGGTTTGAGGATGGAAGTAAAGATCAAGAAGTTCCCTTCAAAGATGGCAAAGCCAATGGCATCGTAAAAAACTGGTATCCAAGCGGTCAAATCAAACTTGAAAGCTCCTTCAAAGAGGGTGTACATCATGGAAAAACCTTGGAATGGCATCCAAATGGCCAGAAAAAAGCGGAAGGAGAATTTGTAGAAGGTAAAGAAAACGGCACAATGTCTTCTTGGTCGAGCAAAGGCCAAATCTTAGACGAAAAGATTTATGAAATGGGAAATCTGCTAAAAGCGATGGACTATAGAAGTGCTGGAATCCGTACAAAAACTGGATTTAAACAAGTATTTAATGAACTTCAAAGCAATTATTCCGTTAGCATTACTGGAGGGACAGTGAAAACGATTAATACGCGTAATATTGGGTTTATTATTGATGGTAAGATTTTGCAACTGTTAAATGTCCCTATGGATGCACTTAGTGCTGGCGGTGCTACCGCTCAAGATAAAGCGCTTGAGGCCTTTTATGCTAGTGAGATGAAACAGGCTGCTAAAGATTTCGGCCAGGCAGTAGAAGCCCAAAAAGAGGAGATGAAAATAAATGGAAAGCTGAATGCTCTGTATTGGAAATTTGAAGTTCCCGTTAAAAAAGGAAAAGAAAATGTAGTACGTCGAGTATTGGAAGAACACTTTCTTGCCGTAGTCTGCAAAAACGATATCTTACTAATAAGTAGTGCTTTAACAAATAATGACCAGCCAGCACAAATTTCTGCTTTACTTAAAAAGGTAGCTGATTCGATAGATATTTCTGACAAACCAATTGACTTAAATGCCATCAGGGACGCTGCAATTAATTAATTTTTAATCTTAAAAAACAAATGGGCTTTTTTAATAGGTTGTTAAATACTAACGACAAAACCAAAGATAGCATCTGGAAAGTGCTGACTACGGAAGAAGAATTGAGCGTCATCATCCAGCGGTCACATGAGAAACCAATGGCTATTTTTAAACATAGTACACGTTGCTCAATTAGTTCTATGGCAAAATCTCGCTTAGAACGAAATTGGGATATTCCTGCGGATAAGCTTGACATTTACTATCTTGATCTTATACAATATAGACCAACTTCAAATAAAATTGCTGAATTGACGGAGGTTCAACACCAATCTCCTCAAGTCATTGTTTTAAATAAGGGGAAGGCAATTTATAATGCTTCTCATAATCAAATTTCTGTTGAAGGTATAAAAGAGGCGCTAGACAAGACTCCTCAGAAGTAATAGACTCTTCTTACAAGTCTGATTTTAACAAAATAAGACAGAAAACAGGGCGTATAAACATTCAGATTTTCTCATTTGAGCAGCTTGGTTTAAAGAAATAGAAGACTCCAAACAGAGCAAAAATAGGAGTCCAGAAAAAATATTTTTTTTAGCATTGGTCATTAAGCATTTAGGTGTAAAAACCTAAGATTGCTAAATATTTCATGCCTGAGAAAGTAGGTCTATTTCAAAATTTCTATGTATTTTAACGAGCTAAGAAGAAAAAGTCATAGCCCATTTTTACAGGTCTATGATGGTAAAAACGATATGATAAAATTGTCAAAAAATGACCAAAAAACTTGGTCAATGAATCAAGAATCATTAGATTTATTCACTGACTTGCGTACCGAAAGGTAAATTTTGACATAACGGTATGAGCAAAAACGCATTACTTAGTTATTTAATCTAAATTATTCAAATACTAATTACGAACAAGTGATAATTCTGAATAATTTAGCTCATTTTTTTGAGGTTGGTGAAGAAGTGAAGAGAGTGTAATTTTTACTATTTTTTATTTTAGGTGGTTTTAGAAGCACGACATGACATTAGAATTAAACGACATGCTGATTGTGGGGGGGTATGTATTCCTCATTCTCGCTATTACAATCGGATTACTCATAAAAATTGGAAAATTATCACCAGAAAATTATTTTCTGGCTGGTAGAGGATTGCCTTGGTGGGCTGTAGGAGGTTCCCTGATCGCTTCAAATATTTCGGCGGAGCATTTCATCGGAATGTCGGGTGCTAGTTACCTTACGGGAATCGCGATTGCATCCTATGAATGGATGGGCGCCATCGCCTTGCTTATCGTAGCCAAGTTCCTCTGGCCCTTCTTTTTGGACCGGGGTTTTTATAGTATGCCTCAGTTTATAGGCCAACGATTTAACCGAACAGTTCGTGGGATTTTAGCCGTCATGTTTATCGTCTTTTTCATCTTCATCAATATGGCAGCCATGTTGTACCTAGGCGGTTTTGCCTTGGAGATGATGCTAGGAATTCCTATGTTTTATGGTGTGATAGGTTTGGCGCTCTATGCCGTAACCTTCTCTGTATTAGGTGGATTGATTGTCGTTGTTTGGACAGATTTGGTACAAGCTTCCTTCTTTATGATTGGCGGGCTTGTCGTGGCTTATCTTTCTTTGAATGCAGTAGGAGGAGGAGAAGGCATTATCGCTGGTTTACAAGCCATTGCGGATCGTGCTCCAGAGCGTTTGGATTTAATTTTAGAGCCAAGCCATGAAGCTTTCAACTATTTACCTGGCCTCAGTGTGATTTTTGGAGGAATGTGGATTGCCAACTTATATAATTTTGGGTGTAACCAATACATCATGCAGCGCGCTTTGGCAGCTCAAGACATTTTAGAAGCTCAAAAAGGAGCTATTTTCGCTGCTTATTTGAAGTTTTTAGTCCCCTTTATAGTGGTACTCCCTGGCTTAGCCGTTTATGTCTTAAATGCCGACATCAACAACCTAAATGAAACCTATCCTTGGTTAATCAATAGCTTCTTGGATTCGGGTTGGAGAGGTTTTGCCGCAGCGGCACTCATGGCCGCCATTGGTTCTTCCCTAAGTTCCTTGGTCAACAGTACAACATCCATTTTTACGATAGATATCTACCATCCGTTCTTCAACCCTACGGAAGATGAAGAACATGTGGTTCGAGTAGGAAAAACCTTTGGAGTGATTTCTCTAGCAGCAGCAGCCGCTTTTGCACCGATGATGATCCGCTTCGAAAATGTGCTACAAATAGAAAGTGTATTTGAATTTATCCTAGAAACAACGGGGTACTTTAGTCCTGGCGTAGTCGTTATTTTCCTTTTTGGTATTTTCTGGAAACGAGCTACCTCAAAGGCTGCCCTATGGGTCATCCTACTTAACATTCCAATTTCGTTAGTGGTAGGAAATGTTTTATTTCCTGAAATGCCGTTATTGGATAGAATCGGATTATCTTTCGTCGCTTTATCCATGCTCATGATCCTCATCTCTATGCTGACGTCCAAAGGAGACGATTCTAAAGCAGAAGAGCTAGAAGATGGCATGTACAACACGAGTGTCTTTTTCAACCTATCTACCATATTTATTATCTGCTTAATCTCCATTTTCTACGCCGTATTCTGGTAGATGGTATGCAACAGCACTACAAGCAAAAAAAACGAAGAAAGCACCAAGGATTTAGCTCCTTGGTGCTTTCTTCGTTATAAAACCTTCAAGGTTTTGATTCCTGACGATAAATGATGCCTGTAAATCCCGAAGGGATGTAAGGTAAGGATTATAGAAAAATAGAGGAACTAGTGCGATAACCCTGAAAGGGTGATATCTTTGTGGGATAGCAGAACGTACAAGGTCTTTGTGGTATGCATCTCTTAGCGCTATAAAAACCTGATAGGTCGCGACATACGGTCTGTCAGGTTTGTCCTAACTTCTATCTGCGTTTTTGCTGTGGCAGAAGGTTTTAACTCGTGCTTAAATTAATGGTGTTTACTTGGAAACGCAGCGCGAGAGCACTCCCGCTAGGCCATCACCACACACGCACCGCGATTCTATTGCCTGCTACTTTCTTAGTAGTAGCTGTGGGACTCTCATTTCTACTTTTTCTAGCGTAGCGTCAAAAATGCTTAGCTACTAAAAGCAATCACAGTAGCAGCGCTACGCCTAATTCCCAACGCTAAAAGTTATTTATTTTTTTCTTCTCGTTCGGAGTCTGTT
>JAHDHB010000125.1 GCA_020631545.1 Saprospiraceae bacterium
ACAGGAATGTCGTCAAAAACTATGTGCCTATGTGGTTAAAAATCAACGGAATGAGGTGTCGTTGCAGTGGTAATTACTACGGCTTCGCCGTCCTTGAGTTCTTTGTGGCTAAAATTTGTTCGAAAGAAATCTTACTCAAAATCATCAAACATATTGGCCAACAAATCATTAAAAGACAATTTAGAATCCACCATTTCCTTGCTGATGACATTAAGCTCTGCTAGACCATGTAAAACGAGTTCCATATAAAAATACTGATCTTTCTTAGGGATACCCGCCTTTTTGACTAATTTTTTTAGACCTGCTACCTGCTCTAGGGCTTGATTAAAGTCTTGATTTACAGCATCATTATACAAGTCGAGCGTATTTCCTGCTGCAAACCAAGTACGGATAGTTCCATAAGGATCTTTTTCATCTTCGTCACTAGTATCAGGGTTTGGAAAATACTCTAGGAAATGAGTTTGTATGGCCGAGCCTATCAAGGAAAGCGCAACAATAAAAGCGCCTTCTTGCTCACCTTCATAAACTAATTCGATTTTGCCTGTGATAGCAGGAATGACGCCCCAAAAATCACCAATTCGAACGGTCGTTTTTGAATCACCGTGAATAAGCATTCGACGCTCTGCCGTACTGACTAAATTTTCATAACCAGAAATGGATAGCCGGGCAGAAACACCACTTTTTTCATCCACAAATTCACTTTCTCGAGCATCAAAGACGATTTGTTCCAGTAGAATTTTAGCTAATTCTGGAACATGAATATTTTTTTGCTGTTCTTTTGCCAATTGTGCTTCCTGTTCGGTAATGCTTTTGGCAATTTCGATGGTTTTCGGGTAATGGGTCAAGATTTGACTCTCAATACGATCTTTCAACGGGGTAATAATGCTTCCCCTATTTGTATAATCTTCTGGATTAGCTGTGAATAGGAATTGAATTTCTAAGGGTAAACGCAATTTAAATCCTCGAATCTGAATATCACCTTCTTGCAAAATATTGAACAAGGAAACTTGAATACGAGCTTGTAAATCAGGGAGTTCATTAATGACAAAAATGCAGCGATGCGCTCTTGGAATCAAACCAAAATGAATAACGCGCTCATCAGAATAAGGCAATTTAAGCGTAGCTGCTTTGATAGGATCGACATCGCCGATAAGATCGGCTACACTAACGTCGGGTGTTGCTAGCTTTTCTATATATCGTTCTGAGCGGTGCAGCCATTCGATAGGCGTTTCATCGCCTTTTTCTGCAATCAAATCTATCGCGTACCTAGAAATAGGTTGTAATGGATCGTCATTTAGTTCAGAACCAGCGACTACAGGAATGTATTCATCTAAGATATTGACCAGCAGACGAGCGATACGTGTTTTGGCTTGTCCTCGCAATCCTAGTAGCAGGATATTATGTCGAGAAAGAACCGCGCGTTGAATATCCGGTAAAACGCTGTTGTCGAAGCCTAGGACGCCTTCAAATAAAGGTGTTTTATTCTTGAGATGAGCAATAAGGTTCTGTCGTAATTCGTCCTTTATACTTTTAGGTTGATAGCCAGTAGCTTTGAGTTGTCCAAGTGTTTTTATCTGTCGCATATTCAGTTTCGGTCAATTTAAATATCTATAACACGAAGGTAGGCAATAATGTTTTAAATTAAGAGCATGTTTAAATTTTATCTTTTGAGGGGGAAAGCTTTTTGATTTTTGGTATAGGATAATCCTTGCTAGGGCTAAGTTAACGCCGATGTATCAATACAAACACTTCGTTCAACAAAGCCTGACTTTCAGCCTTGAGTCTTAGCTTGCCATTTTTTAACAGCCCTTAGATCAACAGCAGTTTTCATTTAATTGAATTGGTGGACAAGCAACGGTTCCATAACTGCAATAAACACAACAATCAGTTCCTGTTGGCTTCAATACTTTTTTACAGTTTTCGCACTCATAGAAATATTGGCAGGAATTTGTTGACATTGTTTCTTCTTTCTGGTGTCCACATTCGGGGCAAGTAAGCGTTGAGAGTAAAATTACCGCTTTATTTGACGACATATCGTTCTTATTTTTGTATTGGTAAATTCCAAATCCTAGCAAACTGATTCCAATTCCCATAAATAGGCCACTAAATTTTTCCAATTCAGTACTCATTCCAATTAAGGTACTTCCTCCCCCAATTGCAATTATCAACACTGGTAACCAGCAACAACTTGTCGCTATCACAAATGCTATCGAACTTCCTATTATCGATTTTTTGTAGCTCATGCGTGTTTTTCTCCAATTCTTGTCCTTGATCAAGGATAGACAAGTTATAGAATTTCTTCAGGTTTTTTCGAAACTCGTCAAAAAAGTATGGTATGTTCAAATGTACATTTTTTTTCGGTCTAAAGCAAAGACCTACAAAGTTGATATGAATCTATGACTCCTCCCTTTCCTTGTATAATTTCAACATTTGATTTTCTATTTTAATCGTGTCCTTCTATAGTTATCGGTAAATATTCCAATCCAATTTTTAACGCCAAGAACAAATCAATGGCTTCTTCTTCACAATTAACAATTAATAAAGTATATTTTTTATCTTCGGAAGACATTTCGATTTCTTCAATCTGATTTATCCGAACGGTCATTGACAAACTTTCATTAAGAGGAACATTGACAAACCAATTTTCTTGAATTTTTCCCTTAATCACTGTTCCAATCAAATAGTATTGATTTCTATTTCTTATTGCAAAACTGTCAATTACTTCAAACATTCCTTCGTATTAAATATTTTTTGGTTTGGTTTTTCATTTCGTCAATTTTTTTCTTTTTCATGAAAGCGAACGGCTATATAGCGCCACTTGCAGTTTATTATTATGGCGTCGTATATAGCGAATACCTATCACAAGATAATAAATTCTAAAGAATTTTGCAACTGAATAGTCTTATTTTCAATGAAATGTGTATGATTGTAAAGAAAATGGCCTTGATGAACAAGGGGTATTAGATTAGTTCATGGTCATTTTTTATAGCTATGGGGGAAGCTTAAATTTTTCTCAATCACTAAAACAAAAATCTAGCGTATGATATGAAGTACTTGTAAGCGGTTCTATGCTAATGGAGGCTATTGTTTCTGCCATATTGAATCGACAAAAAAACAAGGGGCATCATAAAAATTTTGAACCACTTCAAATCCAGATGCTTTTGCCAGATTGTTTATATGTGTATTGTCGTACTTTTGATGTACGGTAACTGTGATGGGTTCCCAAGCTTCAAAAGAAAATTCTTGATCTACGACTGGAAGGTAAACATTTTGTTTTTTTGTGCTAACTAGAAAAGTAGTCCCTAAGCCTGTGATAGGCTCATATTCAAAATGATGTTCAAAATGATTTAAATTGAAATTACAGCCTAGTTCTTTATTGGCTCTAGTTAAAACATTTTTGGAAAAGGCCTCATTAGTACTTAAAACGTAAGCATCCCTAATCATGCGTGGAGTTTTTTTCAAGTCAAATCCAATCATCATCATGTCTCCTACGTTCAGTAATTTATTTATTTGACAAAGGAATGGTATTTTTTTGTCTCTTAAGATATTCCCTATCGTACTTCCAAGGAATAAGACTACTTTTCTAGTATTAGTATTGGATGGAATTTCTTTTAATCCTTCAAAATAATCACCAACAATAGGTTTAATCTTGAGGGATGGTAGTTTTTTCAATAAGTCAGTTTTTAGTTGTTCAATTACATCATAGGAAATATCAATAGGAAAATAAGAGAATGGAAGATCTTTCGTCAAAAAATAATTTAGTAATATTTTCGTTTTGTATCCATCGCCAGCACCTAATTCAATAAGTTGAAAGTGTTCTACATCTTTGCTAAAGGATTCCCACAGCGCATTTTTATGTTTAGTTAATATCTCAAATTCACTATTCGTGAGATAGTAAGAAGAACTAGCCATTTTTTCTTGAAAGAGGCGATCACCTTCCTTGTCATATAAAAATTTACTGCTTATGTATTTTGGGCTAGAGGAAAGTCCCTCCAAGAGTCCTGTGAGGAAAGGCGTGCTACATTCTAAATCTTCCGCTATTGTTTTATTTGACGTCTTGTTAATATCGTGTTCTCTCATTTCCTAATTATTTCAATTGCTCTAATAAAATAAACTGAGTTTTTTTGGTGAAAAAATACTATTTCATTCGTAATTGGAATTCCATCAGATCGATGTCCTATACTACATCATCCAAATACAAAATTCCATTTCTACTTCCTTTTCCCCTTATTCCGCTTATAATCCATAAAAATAAATTCGCCCAAGCCTTGTAGGCTACTATAAAAAGCCTTTCCGTTATTGGCATTGGTGAATTGATCGACAAAACGAACTAGATAAGGATCTTTGGCTATCATAAAGGTAGTGATGGGAATATCCAGTTTTCGGCAGCGAGTCGCTAGGTTAAGGGTGCGTTGTACTATCTTTTTATCAAGGCCGAAGCTGTTTTTGTAGTACTTGTTTCCTTTTTTTATACAAGTCGGTTTTCCGTCCGTAATCATGAAGATTTGCTTGTTTGGATTTCTTCTTCGTCGTAGCATATCCATCGCTAATTCTAGTCCCGCGACGGTATTGGTATGGTAGGGGCCAACTTCGAGGTAGGGTAAGTCCTTGATTTCTATAGGCCACGCATCGTTGCCAAAGACAAGAATATCCAAGGTGTCTTTTGGGTAACGTGTTTGAATGAGCTCGGCAAGCGCCATCGCTACCTTTTTTGCAGGCGTGATGCGATCTTCGCCATATAAAATCATAGAATGGGAGATGTCGATCATCAAGACCGTACTCATTTGACTTTGGTAATAGGTTTCTCGAACCTCTAGGTCATCTTGAGTCAGCTTGAAGTCGTCAATACCATGATTGATATAAGCGTTTTTTAGAGAATCTGAAACCGCTAGGTGATTGATAGAATCCCCAAATTGAAAAGGACGGGTATCCGAAGTATGCTCGTCGCCTAGTCCGCCAAAGCTTGTATTATGGTTACCTCTTCTTGATTTTTTTAATTGACCGAAAATCTCCTCCAGAGCTTGTTTGCGAAGGGCGATTTCCATTTTTCGAGTTGGTGTGAAACTCGGGTTATCAGGGTTTTGGAGCTGAATGTAACCATTGTTTAAAAGCTCTTCGATAAAATCCGCCATTCCATACTCGTCTGTCGTCAAGCCAAATTCCCGATCCAGCTCAGTAAGCCAAGAGAGGGCTTCCCGAACATTGCCGGCAGTATAAACAATTAACTCTTTAAAGTAACTGAGGAGTTGGTCGAAAACACTTCCTTGAATTTCTTTCCCTGTATATTGAGCAAATGACCAACCAAGCATAATTGTATATTAAATTAATAGAAAAAGGACGGTTCAGGCTGAAGTATCTACCATTGAGTTTACGCCGAAAAGCATGAACCAATAAAAAATATGATGTATGAAACCCTCCTAGCGTAAATTATTATTTGCTAGCAAATAATAAATGTCATGCTTCTTAAATTTTACATCGTATTTTTAAGAAGAGCCTTTTCGGAGTGGCCTTACTATGATATTCCAGAGGAAAATAGATAACGTTAAAGCGGTAAAAATCCTACTACATTCTAACCACTACCTTAAACTCGACAGCATTGTGCCATAGCTTCATAATCAGGGCGATCCGAGGCTTGTTTGTGGATGAAACTTTCCCTGATCTCTCCATTTTTAATGACGAAGACCCCAGGCATTTGAAAGCTATCACCAATGGCTTTGCCAATGCCTAGACCTTTCATAACACCAGCCTCAAAGCCTCTAATGAAAACGTTCAGCCCAAACAGTTGACGAAATTTTCCCTTAACAAGGCCAAATTGTTGGTATAAGTCGCAGGCTGGATCGCAAATATGTAAAGAGCCTTCTAAGTTAAATCGCTTAAAGTATTGTTCTGCCATGGCGGTATCCGACATATGTACAAAAACAACTTTTACCCCCTCATTTTCAATTTGCTCTCGCCTTTCAGAAATATCTAATAAGGCTTCTCTACAAAAAGTGCAGCCAAAATGACGTAGGAAAATTAATAGAATCGGATTGTCAATGGATAGCTCCCCTAACGAATTTCCATCACTAACAATGATGTCTGTCATTTCCTTTTGCTCAAAATCATACATATAATCGCTCTTTTCAGTTCACAAAGTTACGATACATTAAACACCATAGCAAGTTAATAGTTTAAAAATAATGGATGAAAGTCGAAATGTGAGGTGGTTTAGCCACTATTCAATAAGTAGTTTTCGGTATTCCACTCCTTCCTTGGTTTGTAGTACCGCAATGTAGAGTCCTGTTTGGAAATTTTCAAGAGAAATTTGTTCCTCAAATCGTCCTCCTTTTAAAGAAATAGGCAATTGTAGCAACGTTTGGCCAGCCAAATTGAAGATAGAGAATTGAGTTTCCATTGATGTTTTGGCTACTATTTCTAACCGCATAGAGCCATTTCTTTTAGCTAGCGAAGGGTAAATGCCCCAAGCACCTAGACCTTCTATATTGGACAAATTGCTTGGAGGAGGAGTTGTCGTCATAAAAGATTCAACCTCAGAAAATCCAGCACAGGTATAACCTGGATTGAACGGCAACAAACGCCAATAATGTGTCCAGTTATTCAATAATGTTGGGGCTTGGTAGAAGGTGTCCGTGACGATTGTATTTACAACCATTTGATTGGCGGGGAACGAAGCTAGTCTATTGACTTGTAATATATAATGCGTCGCGTATTGGGCAGGTGCCCATGAAAGAACAACTTGATCAAAAGGAACTTCTTCCATTTGTATAGGGGTCAAAGGGCTCGGAGATGCAAGAATGGTATCTCGTATTGGGTTTTGATTGTATAAAATATTGGGTTTTTGATCATAGACGAATGCACGCATTGCCATATTCTGTTCGGTAGAAAATCTGCCTTGGCAGACATTAAAAGCATAAGACATGAAATTGGTGCCGTCTGAATGAAAATCAACACCATTTGGATCCTTTTGTAAGATAATGCTTTGACTATCAGGCTTGCATTGCCATCGGTTACTTATGTAGTCTGGTGGGGTATCACAAAATCCGTCCGCAGCAAAGGTACAGTTGCTACGATCCATTAACTCTACAAAAGCCGTGTCGATAATTAGCGTATCTAAGATGAGGGTATCTTGGAAATAGGTGTAATCGTAGTAGACTTCCGTAGGAGTAGGAACACTATAATTATAATTAGTTCCTTCCCAGCCAAGGAAAGGGTGTTGGATGGAAAAATTGTGGCCAATCTCATGAGCCCAAGTATGAGCGCCTGAACCAATACTGTTTATAGATAGAGCCACTCCGTCCGCATGAGGAAGATTATAGCCTGCACTACCAGCAGCATTCGCTACAATATAGCTGTTTAAAGTATTTGTAACATTGTTGGCATTCATCATCTCTGTTCCAATAAGAACAGTTGAATGGTCTTGCCAGTTGGAGTTGGCTATATAATTTACATCTTCAAAGAAAAATTGGATATTGCTGTTCGCAAAGTCTGCATTAAGATTACAAAAGCTTTCGAACATTAAATCCGAAGGGAAATAGCCTGTACCTGAATTACTACCGACTAGATGGATCGTCATGGGCAAATACAAGGTGGTATCAGCACCAGAACGGTAGTTGCTTGGATTCTGTTGGTATTGTTTTAGCCATTTTGATTTTACAGGAGGAGTGCCGCAAGGGTTTTGCACTTGCGCAAAAATAGACGTGCTGAATAGCAGGAAAAAACTAGTCAAAAGGTTTGGGCATTTCATAGTGTTATTGTTTGTTTTAGTCGTTGACAACATAAAAAAATTGGGCGAAGGGGCTAAGCAATGACCCCTAATTGGTGAAAGTATGAAGCCACTCTGAAAAAAGGCTCTTCTTCAAAATATGATGTAAGATTTAAGAAGTATGATGTTTAATATTTGTTAACAAACAACAGCTCAAGTAATGAGTTTTTTGTGTATAGTGTTTTTCGTTAACTTATTCCTTTCGGAGTAAAATCAAGTATGTTTTTGTAGGGCTGATGCATTGATTTCTTCTGTAGCCTTTGACATCAATCAGAGGCTACAGAAAAAAAATGGTCGAATTATTTACTGATAATGAGTTTTTCTTGAACGGTACCCTCCTTAAATTCAAGGCTAATGATATATAGACCATTGCTTAAATCACTGCTGTCAAGGGTATAAGAACGTTGATTAGAGGTAACCTTAAGTGGCGTAGATTGTAGCAATTGGCCTTGGATATTAAAGAGTTTTAGAAAACCTTCTTTGGTCTCTTCCATATCAATCGTCAAGCCGATTTCTTGATTCGTGACGATTGGATTAGGGAAAAGAGAAAAGCTATTCAAACCATCTACTTCGTTTAGACCTACTTGAAAATCGCTGGTGGCAAAAGAAAAGTGATTCGTAAATTCTGCACAAGTATTGGCATCATTAAAGGGTCTTACTCGCCAGTGATATACCGTATTTTGATCAAGTTGGTTGTTCAGCGTAATGTCGGGTGCATTTACAAACTCTTGGACAACAATATCTGCATCAGCAAAAGAAGAAGAAGTGCTTACTTGGAATACATACCGTGTCGCATTAGGAACAGGTGTCCATCTAAAGTCAAGGACACCGAAAGCTGTTGTCGTGCCATCTCCAGGCTCACTTAAGACAGGAACAACAGTAATCGGATCCACAACAATGGTAGCTGTCGTTAGTAAATCAGGCCGATTGTCAAGATCGATGTTCATTGCATTTGCTTGTTCTCCACTGAATTGATTAACACATTGGTCATTAGAGTATGACATGGTATTGCGACCACTAGGGAAAAAAGCATCTCCATTAGCATCTATATGCTGACAACCACTGACACCACTACTGCCTACACATGTCCATCTGATATTGAGGTAATCTGGCCCTGTATCGCAAAAGCGGTCACCTACCGAAGTACAGTTACTACCGTCCAATTTTTCGTAAAAAGCAGGTGCGGTAGTTCCGCAAACATAAGCATCTGTTATTCCATCAAAAGTGTGGGGTAAGGTGAAAAAGTGGCCTAGCTCGTGCATAGCTGTTGTATTCAAGGCTTCATAGCAAAACTCACTAACAACAACTACGTCTTTGGCTTGAGAGTAAAAACCACAAACCACAACGCCACTTCCCGGGCTAATCGCTTCCCCGACAACATAAAAATTGATAGTGTTAGGGAGTTTTGTGATGGTCGTCATGATGTTAAAACCACCACCATTGTACCAAGCCGAATTATCATGGTAGGCAAACCCATTATTGTCTGCTAAGTAGAACTGCATATCCGTATCTGAAAATTGCGCATTAAGTTCACAAAGTCGATTCATGGTTTCGATCTCTGAATACCGTTGAGTTCCATCATCTAAAGCGACTAATTGAAACGTGATGGGAATATATCGTACTGCATTATTTCGTTTATAAAAACCAGAACGCATGACATTAAGGTTCCTATCCAGTCGTGCATCCATTTTGGCATTGAAATCTGTACCACAATACTCATCTATTCGATCTGTTTGAGCTTGGGCATCAATGAATAAGGGGAAGAATATAAGGCAGACAAGTAAAAGCCAAAGGTTTTTCATAATAAAGAATTTGCTTAGGGGCTGTTAAAAAATAAAGTTTATAACTTTAGTGTGAAGAATTTGTTATTTGTCAAGACGTGAAAGAAGAAGAGTCCTGCTATCGCGGTTCATTCGCTCAAATGCCTATAGAACATTTACCCCTTCGGGGTTGTTCTTTCATTCTGCCTTGTTCAATCGTCAAATAGTGGACGGGAGGCCTAATTCTTTCAATCAATTGAAAACTTTATTTTTTACAGCTCCATAGGGTCAATGAAATCAGTTTTGGTCAATTAAACGTGTAAAATGACCATTTTTAATGAGTAGAATTTGGATATAATCAAGGCCAAGAAGAATGAGTTTAGTTTACAAAATGATTTATTCTCAACCTTACATAAAGTACTTCGACTTACAAAAATACTAAAAATAATGTAACTGACTAGGACAAAAGAGAAAGGAAGAAAAATTAACAACAGAAATTATTTTATGTAAGGTCACAAATTTTAACATGGTTTGCGGTTCTATACCCAAAAATAGTAAGAAGGAGATAGAATATATTTTAGTCACAAGTTTGTCGGATAGTTTTATAAGAATAATACTTGAGTATAAAATAGCATGAGTTGCTTGAAAGGGTTATTTTTTCTTAATTTTTATGGCAAATTATTTCCATAATGAACGGCATATTGATATATTGTGGAAGGGGAAATAGTGATTTTTGGGCTTAATATCCTGTCACTTTGTTTGTTGTTTGTGAGCTAGCGCATTTTGGGCTATATTTGGAAACCTGTGGTACTGATTGGATCCTAATAAATGAAGAAGCTAATTAATAGACATGGACATTTTTTTGCAAAAAAACGAACAAGCCCCTATGTATGCCAATTAGTTTAATTGTTTAACATCTAATTTCAAAAGCTCAGAGGCTTTATTTGATTGATGATGGTTGAATCTTTAAATCTATATAATAAATAATACGGTTGAAATATTATTTTAACCGAAAGATGTAACCTTGATTCTAGCCGGGTTGTAGGAGGAATACCTTCTGTGGCTCGGTTTTTTATATATAGGGAGGAGTTAGTTTGAGACTCATTTTGTTATGAAATGTAGATAGGAACTGCTTCAGCAAATAAATACATACTTTTCTGAGTTAGTTTTCTTGAAAAATGCTGATTCTTTTAGAAACTTACCTATTTTGTGGCCGTCCTTTGATCTTTAACTGCTTTTATTGTAGATTGTTTATGCTTGTATTGGCAACACATATAGTTTCTTCTAGGTTAGAAAAAATCCGTTTGAGCGATTATGCTCCCACCGTATTTACGCATTTTTTTTCAAGAAAAGGCATGAAAAAAGCCATACTACGGGGAGAAGTCTGGGTAGATGGAAAGCCTGCAAATACAGCACACTGGGTATTATCTGGGCAAAAAATAGAATTAATGGATTTAGGAAACAAAGTTCCTAAAATTTGTCATTTACCCTTGGAGGTAATCTTCGAAGATGCTCATTTAGCCATCATCAACAAACCAGCAGGTATACGAGTTAGTGGTAATGTAATTCGGACTATCGAAAATGCTTTAGCGTATAATTTAAAGGCTTCATCAAGGCAAGATGCTCTAAAATGGCCAAGGCCTGTTCATCGTTTGGATGCTGCTACTTGTGGACTGTTGCTTGTAGCGAAAACTCGTTCTACTATGGTCGCTTTAGGGCGTCAGTTTGAAGCTAAGGAAATCGAAAAACGGTATCAGGCCATTGTAGTTGGAACGCTTGAAGGTGTTGGCCGAATCGAAGACCCTGTGGCAGGAAAATATGCATGGACAGAATATAGTTCACTATGCCATGTACCTTCTCTACGCAACAAAGGGCTTACCTTACTCAATCTTTGGCCTCGAACAGGTAGAACACACCAATTGCGCATTCATTTGGCCAGTTTGGGGCATCCCATTATGGGCGATAAGCTGTATGGAACGGAGGGACAAATTCTTCTAAAAAAGGGGCTGTTTCTTTGTGCTGTAGAGTTGAAGTTCACACATCCCCAAACTCAACAAAAAATGCAAATCGCTATTAACGCACCAGCTAAATTCCAATCGCTTCTGCAGAGAGAGGAAAAGCGATTTTTCAAGTATAATTCTTAGGTTTTTCTTTTTTCCATCCTCAATTCTCTATCGTTATCCTATCTTTGTTGTCAATTTAATTACTAGAAGATGAAAGACTTAATACAAGACTGGAAAAATAGGAAGCAGACAGCTAAGAAGCGGCATACCAAATTCGTTAAGCGGCTCTCTTCACAAAAGGGGAAAAAGCTTGACAAACAAGGAGATGATCTGGATCGAGAGGTATTTCAAGAAATAAATTGCTTGGATTGTGCGAATTGTTGTTCCTCTATTCCTCCTATGCTTAATCGTGCCGATGTTTCTAGAATCGCAAAGCACTTAGGGATGAAGACTGCGGCATTTCAAGAAGAATATCTACGCCAAGATGAGGATGGAGATACGGTCATGAAAACAACTCCCTGTCCCTTTTTGCTAGAAGATAACGCCTGTCTAATCTACGAATATCGTCCTCGCGCTTGTCGAGAATACCCCCACACAGGCCAAGAAGAATTTTCCCAACACCTTAAGTTACACGCGGTTAATTCTAGGCATTGTCCTGCTGTTTTTCATATACTAGAGCGCATGATGGAGGTATGATTAGTCCTTGATGCACTTCGTTGTTCATCGATATCCTATATCTGGCGTTAGCGCAATTCTGCTTTTTGTGAATTGCCCAGTACCAAAAGCGATTTCCTTTCCCTCTTGATTGTATAATGTCGCATCAGCGATAAATAGGTTTCTAGAAGCAAATCTTAATTTTCCAATCGCTTTAATTGTTCCATTACTCACTGGGCGGATAATATTGATATTAAAGGAAGTCGTTAGGACAAATACATCATGAACATGAGAATTTACAGCAAAAAATGCAGCATCATCTAGTAGCTTAAAATAGATGGAACCATGTATTGCGCCTAGGGCATGGTAGTATTTTTCAGCAATGGTAAGGCCAATTTCCGCTTGTCCTTCAGAAATTTTAACAGTAGTCGTTTCAAAGATATGCTGTTGAATATTCGCATCCAAGTACATCTTCTCTAGCTTATTGTAATGTGCTTGTTCCATTTGCCGTGTATTTTATTCGAGTCTATAATGCTCCGCGTACTAAATCAGATGTCCTTTTTCAGATTGCCTCAAAACGGCAATAAAGCGTTCGTATCTTTCATGTAAGCTTTGTATTCTTTCCTTCTTTCCAAGGAACGTTTATCCAGCATTGGGATACTCGCAAAGAGAAACATAATATTGATAGCTAAAGCGCCGATACCTGTCCACCAAAGAGAAAAATCCAGAGAAAGCGCCATAATGAAAAGCCCCCACCAAGTCAAGATTTCTCCTAGATAGTTGGGATGTCTACTCTTTTTCCAAAGTTGTAA
>JAHDHB010000126.1 GCA_020631545.1 Saprospiraceae bacterium
AGTTAGATAAAGAAATGACTTTGGCAGAAATTTACAAATTAAAGGATACTAATTTCTCAAATTTAAGCAAAAAAAGAATTGGATTCAATTAGTGCCTAAGCTGTTCTCCCAAGGCTTCATTTTTTCATTATTTTGTCAAAAAAAGTTACAAAACAATATTTAGTTAAAAAAGTCAATGGCTATCTTCGCGCAGGGCGGTGCTAATTCACGTTTTTGAGATTATAATGGTAGGAAATAGGCATATAATTTTAATGGGTGTTTTCCTTCTGAAAGTAGCGTTTTTGCTACACTTATTCTTATCTTCGCGCTTTTATTCTAGCGTTGATTTTAGTATTTTCCTTGCTCACACAAAAGAAGAAGATTTATGAAGACTCGATTATTCTTGGGCTTTTTGGCCCTCACGCTTTTTACGGGTTGCTTAGACAGCATCGACAAGGAGACCCTAGTAGGTAAATGGCAAGGCGTTACGATTGATTATGCTGACAAAGGGCAAGGGATAAATGCCAGTGGACAAAGCTTTGAATTCCTCCCTGATGGTACGTATGTTGATTCAGGCACAGAACGTGGCACCTATTCGACCAAAATAAACATGCTTTACTTGGAGCCGGAAGGCGGTGATAGAAGGGCATTGGAGGTTAAACGACAACAAGATGACACCTTGATTATCAACCTTAATGTTGGGGCTATTCCTGTTTTATTGACAATGGTTCGAGCGGAGTAAGCTTTTAGGTCTACGTTAGAGAAGGACAGGTACACCTAGGATTTTCAACTTCGTTGAATAGAAAATGCCGCCCCCTAAAGGTACTTATTGAATATATTTCATTCTTACATAGAAAAGGCTCGTTTCGAAAATTGAAACGAGCCTTTTTTATGTAAGAAACAGTTGTCTTCTTAAATCAAACGAGTTACCCTACAGAGACTTTATCTAAAGCTTTTTTCATGGTAGAACCAATTTGAGCAGGCGATTTCACAACGTGAATGCCGCACTCTTTCATGATGGCCATTTTAGCTTCTGCGGTATCATCTTTCCCTCCGATAATAGCTCCAGCATGCCCCATGGTTCTACCTTTAGGAGCAGTTTGCCCAGCGATAAAACCAACAACAGGTTTTGTTGCATTATCTTTAATCCATCTGGAAGCATCAGCCTCCATATTTCCACCGATTTCTCCAATCATTACGATTCCATCAGTTTCAGGATCAGCCATTAATAACTTAACCGCATCTAAAGTAGTCGTACCTACGATAGGGTCTCCACCGATACCAATACAAGTAGACTGTCCAAGGCCAGCCTTGGTAACTTGGTCTACAGCTTCATAAGTCAATGTACCTGAACGAGAAATAATACCGATAGTACCTTTCTTATGAATGAAGCCCGGCATGATGCCTAACTTAGCCTCTCCTGGCGTAATTACACCAGGGCAATTGGGCCCAACAAGCGTGCAATCACGTTCATCGATATAGGCTTTCACTTTGACCATGTCTTGGACGGGGATACCTTCCGTAATACAAATAATCACCTTAATGCCTGCTTCTGCTGCTTCCATGACGGCATCTGCTGCAAAACGAGGAGGCACAAAAATAATAGAGGTATCGGCTCCGGTATTTTCAATCGCTTGTTGAACGGTATTGAAGATAGGCTTTCCGAGGTGTTCTTTTCCTCCTTTACCTGGTGTAACGCCACCTACGACATTCGTTCCGTAATCTATCATCTGTCCAGCGTGGAAAGTCCCTTCTTTCCCTGTAAAACCTTGGACAATTACTTTTGAGTGCTTATTAACTAGTACTGACATCTAGATATAAATGATTTTGCGGCAAAGCCGCTAGTTAGGAGTTAAAAGTTAGTAGTTAAGAGTTGCTCTCAGAGCGTTTTTAACGTCAAAAAAATCCGTTATGACGTCCATTTTCAATTCAGGCTCCGCCTCTCCCCTACTCTTCTTTGCGTTCAATTACGAAAATCTCTTCATCGTCTTTCTTCATCAAGTATTTCTCACGGGCAAAACGCTCCATGTTTTCTTCACTGGCAGAAAGTTCTCGATTTTCCTTGTCTACTTCCTTGACCTTTTCTTGAAAATGCTTGTTTTTGGCGTTCATATCATCCAACGTATTTTGCAGATGACGTTGAGTAAACAGGTCATGACGATCAAAAAATAGCATCCAAACACAAAAGAGAACAGCAGTGAGTACATACTTATTCCTCATTTGCTTTGGTATTCGTTCGTAATACTTCCGAAAAATAGTTTTTTTTGGCATAGCGACAATCTATTCCAATTGACTGATAATTAAGGCTCAATCAACTTCAACTAAACACCTAGATTTAATGATTTTAAAAACATACCTGTTCTACAAATCAATTCTCTAGGAAATGTAGCGCAAAGATAAGATTTTTATTCGTTCGATGCATGTGGTTTGGGGTGGTGTTTTTGAACTCTATCTTTTTAAGGCCAAACCTTGAATTATTATTGTATTTTTATAGACTCAATAACTTTAATATTTCAACCATGAACAAATTAACACTATTCTTAATACTTATCGCTATTGTTTTATACAGTTGTGGAGGTACAGAAACAGCTCAAGAGTCAACATCAACGGAAAGCGCTCTTCCCAGCACAGAACAACAACCAAAAACCGTTGCTACCACCGTTGATGATTCACCAAATCTAGTCATGGCAGGTACTTGGAAAGGAGAAATGAATAACAAAAAACTCACCATGGTATTGGAGGAAGTAAAAGGCAAAGAGCTAGTGGGTTATAACATTCTAGGTGATAATAAGCGAGCCTTAAAAGGTAGTTTTATTGACGGTGCTTGGGATCAACCTTGCTCTAAAGCCTATGAAGCGACGTTAAATGAACCAGGCGACGATAAATGGGATGGTGTTTTTACGATTAAGTTTGTCGGGTATGAGGATACCAGCGAAGGAGACGATTTAGAATGCCTAGGGAATCTAAAAGGGTTTGAAGCCATGGGGGTATGGAAATCCAATAATGGAAAATCAGAGAAATCTTTTTCTTTGGAAAGGGAGTAAGCTCCAAATGATACCTTTCTGTAACTACTCTTTTCTTAGGGTATCTTTAAACGCAAACAACTGTAGAGACCAATTGCTAAGTTCTCTACAGTTGTTAATATGAAGGCAGCTCCTTGATAGAAGGAGCAATATTTCTGCTTAAATTAAGGCATCAAACTTTTCCCAGGGTAAACCGCAGAATCGCCCAATTCTTCTTCAATACGAAGTAGTTGGTTATACTTAGCGATTCTATCTGAACGCGAAGCCGAGCCCGTTTTGATTTGACCTGTATTCAAGGCTACCGCCAAATCAGCGATGGTTGTATCTTCCGTTTCACCAGAGCGGTGGCTCATAACTGAGGTATACGCGTTCCTAGTGGCTAAGTTCACCGCATCAATGGTCTCTGAAAGCGTACCAATTTGGTTGACCTTTATAAGGATAGAATTGGCTACATTCTCATCAATTCCTCTTTGTAGGCGTTTGGTATTCGTAACAAATAGGTCATCCCCCACAAGTTGGCATTTATCACCAATTTTAGCTGTTAATTCTCCCCAAGCACGCCAATCATCTTCATACAAGCCATCTTCAATAGACAAAATCGGGTATTTTTTCACCCAATCCGCCCAATAATCCACCATCTCAGAAGGAGATAATTTCTTACCAGTAGATTTATGAAAATGATAAACTTTTTCCTTTTCCAGATAGAATTCGGAAGCAGCAGCATCCATAGCAATATAAAAATCAACGCCTGGCTTATAGCCCGCTTTTTCTATAGCAGACAAAACGATTTCAATCGCTTCTTGGTTGGATTTGATGTTTGGCGCAAACCCTCCTTCATCGCCAACATTGGTTGAATAACCTTTCTTTTTTAAGACCTTCTTTAGGGTATGGAAAACCTCCGTTCCCATTCTCAAGGCTTCACTAAAGCGGTCAGCATTAAGTGGCATAATCATGAATTCCTGAAAGTCAATGCTGTTATCCGCATGGCTACCACCATTCAAGATATTCATCATCGGTACCGGCATGACATGCGCATTCACCCCACCAACGTAGCGGTAAAGCGGTTGCTCGCAATACATAGCAGCAGCTTTAGCCGCAGCAAGCGAAACGCCAAGAATAGCATTGGCACCAAGTTTCGATTTATTGGGCGTGCCATCTAGCTCCAACATCAGTTGGTCAATTTCTAGCTGGTCAAGGACACTTACGCCCATCAAGCCTTCCGCAAGGACTTCTTCCACATTTTCGCAAGCCTTCAAGACCCCTTTCCCCATATATCGCTTCTTATCTTTGTCCCGAAGTTCTACGGCCTCATGCTTTCCTGTAGAAGCCCCAGAAGGAACAGCAGCCCTTCCAAAACACCCACTTTCCGTAATTATCTCTACTTCTACCGTAGGATTGCCGCGAGAATCTAATATCTCTCTAGCGTGAATATCTATTATTTCGCTCATAATGCGTTTGTTTATTGAGTTTGTTGATGAAAAAAGAATAGTGGATAAAGCTATTGAAGAACAGGCTTCTGAGCTTTTTCCATCATCTTGACAAAATCATCGAAAAGGTAGCGAGAGTCATGTGGCCCTGGTGATGCTTCTGGATGATATTGAACAGAGAATGCTTGATGCTCAATGACACGTATTCCTTCTATGGTATCATCGTTCAAATTAATGTGTGTAATAGCGACTTTATCAGAGTCATTGATAGCTTGAGGACTTACTCCAAAACCATGATTTTGGCTTGTAATTTCGCATCGTCCAGTTTGAATATTTTTCACAGGATGGTTGATTCCTCTATGCCCATGATGCATTTTATAGGTAGGAATGCCGACAGCTAAGGCAAGGATTTGGTGACCAAGGCAAATACCAAATAAGGGTTTATCCTCGTTCAAGATACTTTTAGCTGTATCTACAGCATAATCCATCGTAGCAGGATCCCCTGGCCCATTGGATAAGAAATAACCATCTGGATTCCAGGCTTTCAATTCTTGGAAAGATGTTTTTGCAGGAAAGACCTTTAGGTAACAATCTCTACCTTTAAAGCACTCCAAAATGTTGCGCTTAATCCCTAAATCCAAAACAGCTACACGATAAGCCGCATGTGGATCGCCGATGCAGTAGGCTTCCTTTGTACTGACTTTGGAAGCTAATTCCAACCCTTCCATGCTAGGAACACTAGCTAGTTTGGATTTCAAAACCTCAAGGTCTGTCGTTTCCGAGGAAATAATGGCATTCATCGCTCCTTTGCTACGAATGTGTCGAACAATAGATCTTGTATCCACATCCGAAATCCCAACAAGTCCTTCCTTAACAAAGTAGTCTTGAATAGAAGCATCCGCCATTTTCCGAGAAAACTGATTAGTAAAATTCTTACAAACCAGTCCAGCTATTTTAATGGAATTGGATTCCATATCGGCGTCCTTAACGCCATAATTTCCAATGTGGGCATTTGTAGCGACAAGCAACTGACCAAAATAAGAAGGATCCGTAAATACCTCTTGGTAGCCTGTCATTCCTGTATTGAAACAAAGTTCGCCTGTGGTAGTCCCAATTTTACCCGCAGATTTACCATAAAATACCGTACCATCGGCCAATAACAATACAGCAGGTACACACTCAAAATTTCTCATAGCAAAAAGAAGTATTTAGTATTAACAATAACCAAAGATGTTGTCATAATATCCACCGTAATCTTTCTGAGATATTTATCGCTGCAAAAATAAAACAAATCCTAGTAGCTAAAGAATTATACACTTACTAAATTACGAGTAGGTAATTAGTTTCTCACGAGTGAAATTCTGCGCAAAAATAGCCGGATATTAAAAACGTTTTTGATTTCACTCAATTTTAATCCTTGTTGTAGATGTAGAGAGTAGTCCACGATAGGAATCCCGATAGCTATCGCGGATTCCACTCTCACTCAATTCACCTAGTGGAATTCAAACAACTTCGCCTATAAAAAAAGGCGAAACGTAGTGTTTCGCCTTTCTATAATTCGATTTATTCTTTATCGTCTTCGATAGTAGCATCGTCAACCAAGTTTTCAGTAGAAGTTGCGTCGTCGTTGTTATCGGACTTTTTCTTTCTACGTCTTCTGGTTTTCTTACGTGGACCTTCAGTTGCTTCAGCTAACATAGCATCGTTGTAATCTACAAACTCAATGATACACATTTCAGAGGCATCACTACGTCGGAATCCAATTTTCAAGATTCTTAAGTATCCTCCTGCACGGTTACCTACTTTGCTAGCAATAGGGCCAAAAAGTTCCTTAATCGACTCTTTATTCTGAAGGTAGCTAAAAACGACTCTTCGAGAATGAGTTGTATTAGTCTTAGCTTTAGTGACTAAAGGCTCTAAGAATTGACGAAGTGCTTTAGCTTTCGCAACCGTCGTTGTAATTCGTTTGTGTTCAATAAGGGAAATCGCCATGTTTTTTAACAAAGCTTTACGGTGTCCCTTTTTTCTACCAAGATGGTTGAAACGTTTACCGTGTCTCATTAGTTATAGATTTTATTAGCCTCGCAACACCTACCAAGGTTTATCAAACCGGCTAGTAATTGCAAATTATGAATCAGGCAAAAAGCCCAAATTATTCTTCGTCTAGCTTATATTTGGAAAGATCCATACCGAAAGTTAAGCTTTTCTCAGCCAATAACTCTTCGATTTCAACAAGCGATTTCTTTCCAAAGTTTCTGAATTTCAACAATTCGTGCGTGTCATATTTCACCATTTCAGCCAACGTATTAATTTTAGCCGCTTTTAGGCAGTTATAAGCACGAACAGAAAGGTCTAAATCTTCCAAGGAAGTCTTCAAAAGCTTACGCATGTGCAAGATATGCTCATCAACGATGTTGTGGTCATCACTAGAACCTTGGTCGAAGGTGATGTGTTCATCAGAAATAAGCATCAAGTGTTGAATAAGAATCTTCGAAGCTTCTTTAATGGCCTCCTCAGGATGGATAGTACCATCAGTAGTCAACTCGATCATCAATTTTTCGTAGTCGGTACGTTGCTGTACACGAGTATTCTCTACAAAATATCGAACATTCTTGATCGGTGTATAAATAGCATCAATAGGAATAACCCCAATAGGAGCATCCTTTGGCATATTTTCATCGGCAGGTTGATAGCCTCTACCTTTGGTAATGGTAAGTTCCATTTCCAAACTAACAGAAGGCTCCATAGTACAAATAACCAACTCGGGGTTCATTACGCGGAAGACATTGGTATGTTCTTCAATATCTCCAGCACGAAATTGTTCTTTCCCTGTAACCGTTAAGTACACCTTTTCATTGGTGATATCCTCTTCAACAATAACTTGTTTAAGTCGAACTTGTTTAAGGTTAAGAATAATTTCAACCACGTCATCTACAACACCACGAATGGTAGCAAACTCGTGATCAACGCCTGCAATACGAATTGCAGAAATCGCAAACCCTTCAAGAGAAGACAAAAGTACCCGTCTTAAAGAGTTTCCTATTGTTTGGCCGAACCCTGGTTCCAGTGGTTTGAATTCAAAAGTACCTTCGAAATCCGTTGCTTTTTGCAAGGAGATTTTATCTGGTTTCTGGAAGGTAAGTAGATTCATATCTGGTATTTAAAAGTTTCGATGAATAAAAATAATTTATTCGAAAATCAATCATTATAGTTGATTTTCGAATAAATCCTAAAGAAAAAGAAAAGCTCTCAAAATTATTTAGAGTACAATTCAACAATCAACTGCTCGTTGATTTTTTCAGGTATTTCTTCACGAGAAGGGTATGCCAAGACTTTGCCTTCCATTTTATCGGAGTTCCATTCCAACCAAGGGAATTTACGAACATCAGATTTTCTAGCTACAGACTCTCGTACGACTAAAAGCCCTTGAGATTTCCCACGTACACCAACAACATCCCCAGCGCGAAGGCTAGCAGAAGGACAGTTATTCACTATTCCGTTGAGTACGATATGTTTGTGAGAAACCAATTGACGAGCCGCGCTACGAGTAGGAGCAATTCCTAAACGGTAAACGACGTTATCCAATCTAGACTCCAACAACTGAAAAAGCACTTCACCAGTAACGCCTTTCTTTCGACTTGCTTTTTCAAACAAGTTTCTAAACTGACGCTCTAAGACTCCGTAAGTATACTTTGCCTTTTGCTTTTCCATTAATTGAATAGCATAGTCAGATTGTTGCTTTCTTCTTCTGCTGTTACCGTGTTGCCCAGGCTTGTACTTCTTTTTTTCAAAAGCACGGTCGAAGCCAAATAAAGCTTCACCAAAGGCTCTGGATTTTTTAGTTTTTGGACCTGTATATCTAGCCATTTTATAGTTCTAATTGAAAACTTCTAAGAATAATCCCCAGCACTAAGACAAACAAAAAAGAATGTAGTGTAGGAATTGAATTGCTTCACTAAAGGATGAATTATACTCTCCTTCTTTTTGGAGGACGACATCCGTTGTGTGGAACAGGAGTCAAATCCTTAATCAAGCTAACATCAATTTGTGCAGCATTGATAGCGCGGATAGCAGCCTCTCTACCTGAACCAGGTCCTTTGACATAAACTACCACACTTCTTAACCCTGCATCATAAGCGGTTCTAGCTGCATCAGAAGCAGCTACCTGAGCAGCGTAAGGAGTATTTTTCTTTGAACCACGGAAATTTGCTTTACCAGCAGAAGACCAAGAGATGACTTGCCCTTGCTTGTTGGTCAAAGATATAATGATGTTGTTAAAACTTGCTTTGATATAAGCACAGCCTTCAGCTTCAACTTTGACCTTCCTTTTTTTGACTTTTCTGGATTTTGCCATAACTATATTAGAGTTGATCTCAATTAAGGATTATTTAGTTGCCTTCTTCTTGTTAGCAACAGTCTTACGTTTACCCTTACGAGTACGGGCATTAGTTTGAGTACGTTGCCCTCTTACAGGAAGACCTTTACGATGTCGAAGGCCACGGTAACAACCGATGTCCATCAAGCGTTTGATATTCATTTGAATTTCACCACGCAAAGTACCCTCTACCTTGTAATCATCAGTAATAACCCGACGAATATCCTTAATATTCTGATCCGTCCAATTCATTACTTTTACACTTTCATCGATTTCACATTTAGCCAAAATTTCTTTAGACTTTGTGTTTCCGATTCCAAAAATGTAAGTCAACGCAATTACCCCTCGTTTATTCTTAGGTAAATCTACACCAGCTATACGAGCCATATGAACTAAAATTAGTATTGGTTAATCTAAAACGACAGCCAAAATCTCAGAGAGATTCCGCTGTATGAGCAATCTTATCCTTGACGTTGCTTAAAACGTGGATTCTTCTTGTTAATGACGTACAGTTTGCCTTTTCTGCGAACAATTTTGCAGTCAGCAGTACGTTTCTTGATTGATGCTCGAACTTTCATTGCAGTTTATTTATAACGATAAATAATACGTCCCCTTGTTAAATCATAGGGAGACATTTCAACAGCTACTTTATCACTAGGTAAGATACGAATGTAGTTCATTCTCATTTTGCCAGATATAGTGGCAACAATTAAATGCCCATTCTCTAATCTTACCCTGAACATAGCATTAGACAATGCTTCGACGATTGTGCCGTCTTGTCTTATAAGGTCTTGTTTTGCCATAAGTCGGTTTTGGAGTGCAAATATCTAACTTTTTGCCGTAATATCCTTAATTTCTGGATTATTTTTTATGGCTTCTTCAATAAAAGTGTGATCAGTTAGGATATCAGCCCCAGTTTTCCTTACAGCTATGGTATGTTCAAAGTGGGCAGAAGCTTTTTTATCTTGGGTAATGATAGTCCAACCGTCCGAAGCAGTTAGGACTTTTCTTGTTCCCAAGTTGACCATAGGCTCAATTGCGATAACTAAACCAGCCTTAATTTTCTTCCCACTATTGCGTTTCCCAAAGTTTGGCACCTCTGGAGCTTCGTGTAAGTCTTTCCCTATACCGTGCCCTACTAATTCCCTTACAACGCCATATTTATGCTCCCTTTCCGCGAAATTTTGAACAGCAAAACTGATATCGCCAATTCTTCGGCCAACTTTCGCTTGTTCAATTCCCTTATATAGAGACTCATTCGTTACTCTCATTAGGTCAACGATATCATTGCTAATATCTCCAAGTGCAAATGTGTAAGCAGAGTCTCCAAAAAAGCCATTAATATAAGCTCCACAGTCAACAGAAACTACATCACCATCCTTAAACTCTATGTCCGTAGGAATACCGTGAACGACCCCCTCGTTGACAGAGATACAAAGCGTAGCAGGAAAGCCTCTATAGCCTTTAAAACCTGGTTTTGCCTTATGATCCCTAATAAATTCTTCCGCTTTTCGATCTACCGCTTTTCCTGTAACTCCTGGACGAATTTCCGATGCAACAAGCGCTAGAGTCTTCGAAACTAATAAGCAGCTATGGCGAATTAGCTCAATCTCTTCATCAGTCTTATAATAAATCATTCCTTCTTATTACATGCTTGCGCCAATAGTCAAACCAGCCTTACGGCCTTTGAGGCGTGTTTTCACCAATCCGTCATACTTACGCATTAATAAGTGGCTTTCTATTTGTTGCAAAGTATCTAAAACCACACCGACCATAATTAGTAGCGAGGTACCACCAAAGAACATGGCAAATCCTGTATTGATACCAAAAGCAGCAGCAAAAGCAGGAAGTATTGAAATCAAACCAAGAAAGATTGACCCCGGAAGTGTGATTCGAGTAGTTACAGTATCAATGAAATCCGCTGTATTTTTGCCTGGTTTAATCCCCGGAATAAATGAATTCTGACGTTTTAGCCATTCAGCATATTGCTGAGGATTAACCAACAAGGCGGTGTATATATAGGTAAACAATACAACCATTATGAAATAGATCACATTGTAGGGCCCCGAAGTAAAATCATTTAGACTCGCTAATATACCTGAAGATGCAGCATCGGCAGACACATAAGTAGCTAAAGTAGCGGGTAAGAACATCAAAGCTTGAGCAAAGATGATAGGCATTACCCCCGCAGCATTCACTTTCAAAGGAATGTAGTCCCGAGAACCAGCAGCAGGAAGCTTACTCCCTCTTCCAACCATACGCTTAGCCACTTGTATCGGAATTTTTCGAATTCCTTGTACAAGTAGTACGGTGACCATAATCACAGCTACAAGTAGAGCAATCTCAACGACAAACATAACTAAGCCTCCTCCAGCATTCAAACGAAGTTCGAATTCAGCGATGATAGATTGTGGAAAAATTGAGATGATACCAATCATAATCAATAATGAGATACCATTTCCTATTCCATTGTCGGTGATACGCTCACCAAGCCACATCGCAAAAATTGTCCCTGCGGTAAGTATAATGATATTGGAGAACCAGAAGATCCCAATAGGCACTTCCGTAGAAATAGCGCCCGGATAAGAAACCTGAATGAAGGTCAAATACCCCCCAGCTTGAACCAATGTAATCGCTACAGTCAACCAACGAGTGATTTGATTCAATTTTCGGCGGCCACTTTCACCTTCCCGCTTTTGCAAGCGTTGGAAGTAAGGTACGGCAAAGCCTAGAAGCTGAACAATGATAGAAGCTGAGATATAAGGCATAATACCTAAGGCAAATACAGCCGCATTATTAAAAGCTCCTCCCGTAAAGGTATTTAGCAAGCTCAAAAGTCCAGTGCCTCCAACGGGTCCTGCTTCTAAAGCAGCAGGAGAAACTCCAGGGAGAACGATAAAGGAACCGAGACGGAAAATAAATAAAAGACCCAGCGTATAAAGAATACGGGATCTCAATTCCTGGATAGACCAGATATTTTTGATGCTGGAAATAAATTTTTTCATCAGAATGGTTTATACCAAATTAGCAGTACCGCCTTTAGCCACGATGGCCTCTTTAGCAGAACTAGAAAAAGCGTGAGCTGTAACTTCAATTTTGGAATTCAATTCACCTCTTCCCAAAATCTTAACTTTCTCGCATTTTCTAACGATACCGTGTTCAGCAAGTGTTTGGGGATTAACTGTAGTCAATTGATATTTATCAACGATAGCCTGTAGTCTTTCAACATTAATCGCAGTATATTCAATACGATTAATGTTTTTAAAACCACGCTTAGGAGTTCTTTTCCACATCGGAATACCTCCTGCTTCGAAACTTCGCTTAGAAGAATATCCAGATCTAGACTTCTGTCCTTTATGACCTCTAGTAGCAGTACCACCACGGCCAGAACCTTGTCCTCTAGCGACTCGCTTTCCCTTTTTAACAGCTCCTTCAGCTGGTTTAAGATTATGCAGTTTCATGATTTATAATTCTTTATGCCTACGGGCGAAAATTAAATGTGTTCTACCTTCAAAAGATGCTTAACCTTTTCAATCATACCTAGAATTTGTGGCGTAACCTCATGTTCTCTAGAATGATTGATTTTTCTTAAGCCCAAAGCTTTGATGGTATCTTTTTGGCGTTTTGTTCGATCAATAACGCTCTTAACTTGTGTAACTCTTACTTTACTCATGACTAAAAAAAGTTAATACGTGAAAAAGTTGTTACCCTTCAAACAATTTCTGCAATGAGATTCCTCTTTCCTTAGCAATAGCTTGAGGAGAACGGAGCTTAGTCAAAGCATCAATAGTTGCTTTAATCACGTTATGCGGATTAGAAGAACCTTGAGATTTAGCAAGTACATTTTGTACTCCAGCAATCTCTAATACGGCACGCATGGCACCACCTGCGATTACTCCTGTACCCTCAGATGCAGGCTTAATCAATACTTTTCCAGCACCATATTTCCCCTTTTGTTCATGAGGAATAGTACCTTTATATATAGGAAAACGGACAAGACTTTTCTTAGCATCATCCACAGCTTTAGAAATTGCTTCAGAAACATCCCTTGCTTTTCCCAATCCATGCCCGACCGTACCGTTACCATCTCCA
>JAHDHB010000127.1 GCA_020631545.1 Saprospiraceae bacterium
ATACTTTCTACCCTCTACTTGGTTCTGGCTTTGCCAGTTTAGGTTTAGGCGAAGTAATTTTTTGATTGTTCAAGGCGGTAAAACCGGAGTTTAGCCGTAGCTAAATGAGGATTTTACCAACGCAGAACAGTCAAAAAAGGACGAGTCTAAGCTAGTAGGTATTTAGTTCTTGAAGCACTAGGCATCTCTTTTGTACTAATTTTTTTATGGAGAGTTCTCTACTAATTTGCAATATTTTCAGAAAATGTATTGTACATTAGTAGAGGGTATCTTTAGTATCTACTTATGACAACAACTATGCTTTGATTGTAATGACTGTCCTATAAATCTTGAATGCCCATCTTCCTATTAAACAACCGCTTAGTTTTTCCACATCCTAGCCAAGCCTCTCCTGACGGGGTGCTAGCTGTAGGCGGTGATCTTTCCATTGAACGGCTTATTTTGGCCTATAAAGCAGGGATTTTTCCTTGGTATAATGAAGGGGAACCCATCATTTGGTGGTCTCCCGATCCTAGATTTGTACTATTTCCAGAGCAACTAAAAATCTCCAAATCCATGCGGCAAGTCCTACGTCGCAAAACCTTTCAAATCACTTATGACACTAATTTCCGTGGCGTGATAGAAGCTTGTCAGCATATGCCAAGACACGATCAAGATGGCACTTGGATTACCCCTGCTATGTTGGAAGCTTATGTCCGTTTACATGAGGCTGGTTATGCTCATTCTGTAGAAGCGTGGCAAGATGGGGAGTTAGTAGGAGGGCTATATGGTGTCTCCTTAGGGAAATGCTTTTTCGGAGAATCTATGTTTGCCAAAGTAAGTAATGCTTCCAAAGCCGCTTTTATTGACTTATCCTTAAATTTAAAAGAAAAAGGCTTCGTTTGCATTGATTGTCAGCAAGAAACAGCACATCTTGGCAGTTTAGGAGCCACTTGTATCGGTAGAGATGAGTTTCTCGATATTTTAGAAAAAAATTACTGGGTCGAAAGCCTAAAAGGAAAATGGACGGAGGTTTGGTAGTTGAGAGGTTTGGTAGTTGAGAGGTTTCGTAGTTGAGAGTTAAAAGTTAGTAGTTAAGAGTTTTTCTACTTATCATTTTTATATGATAATAAAAACGGTCAACTCCTAACTCCTAACTCCTAACTCTTAACTATTAACTATTAACTCCTAACTATTAAAACGCATAGCCCATAGAGAGGCTCATTCGAAGTGCTGGTAAAAACATACCAAATTTCGCCGTAACAGAGTCATCAGTTACGGTGGTTTTGATTTTATTCCCGATAATAGGAACATCTACGAATGCTTCGTCTACTTCTGCTTTGATTTCTTCATAATTTACGTCAGGATCATCAGAAGTATACTTGAATTTAAAAGCATTTCTTCCCAATCCTATACCAAAGTAGTTAAAATCAATAGAGAATTTCTCATTAATAATCCATTGTGTACCAAGCAATACACCAAAATCGATATTCTGGTAAGTGACATCAAAATCAACATTAGCATTACTAGCGTCTCCTCTTTCATATTGAGCATCAAACTTCATAGAATGCCGATTGTACCCTACATAAGGTGCTACATAAAAACCCGCTGGTGCTTCCTTTTTATCTTTTACATAAAAACGCATTTGACCTGTGAGTCCCATACTATTCCACTTTCCCGATAATACATCGAAATTATTAGCGATAGTATCCGATGTAGTAAAAAATCCTGGCGTTTTCCTAGGAATCAACGCTCCAAAAGTAACTTGAACCGATTTTTTCGAATCCAAAACACGCTCATAACTCAGGTTAAACCGACCTCCTAATAAGGCAGGAACACCTAATTTAACAACATTGTCTTGTGCTTTCAAATCTGATACAAACAACAGCAGAATCGCTGCTACGACTGTTAAAAGTCTCATAATTTAATTTTAAATTAAGGGTTAATAAAAATAGAAAAAATACTATACAAAGAAGCTCCAAGCTCATTAAGGAGTAGGAGATTCTTCCTTTTTTAGGCAAATAACGGTCACTGCCCATTTATGATTTACAAAAAGACATTTCGAAAAACGACATTACAGAAGCACTAGCAATAAAATTGCCTTCGTCTCAAGCATCAGCCATGTAAAACATTAGCAGGTTCTAGCATTAAGTAAGTATGCGGATTGCAAATTTAATGGTTTCAGCATTAATACTCAAGTTTTCATAAAACTAATTTTTACGAGTCTTTACTATTTTTGTTCCCTCAAAACGCATCATACTGATTTATACACAAATAGATAAAACTATGTCGTAAAAAACCTCTATTTTAGCTCTAATTCTGTGTAAATTATCAAATTATGTCTGAGAAGTGTTAAATAATTAAAATCAGAACGATTACTTATTGTACTTCTAACACTTTCTTGTTAACTTTAGTCAATTATTTCCCAAACAACCTACGAATGCCAAATGAAATACGGTTAAACTACTTCCAAAGATATTTTCACAAAGGAACAACCACAACACACGTTGTTAAGAAACGAGTATGGATACCTCCATTTTCAGTAAATTATTGCTGCAACTTCCAATGCATAACAAACTTCATCATGAATAAAACCAATCTACTCTCCATTTTCCTAGTCCTATTTCTAGGCATGGCCCAAGCCCAAATCCTTGAGGTAACCCCTCCTTTTCCTACCACAGATAGTACGATTACTGTTGTTTACAATGCAACAGAAGGCAATGGTGCTTTGGTTGGCGTGAATCAAGTTTACGCTCATGCAGGCGTTATCACCAACTTGAGTTCTAGTAATACCGATTGGCGGTATGTCATCGGGCAATGGGGGACAGCGGATTCAGATGTTGCCATGACAAACGAAGGAGGCGACAAGCATTCGATTACCTATAATATCCGTAATTTTCATAGCGTTCCTGCGGGGGAGACGGTAGAGCGATTAGCCTTCGTTTTTCGTGATGCCGCAGGGAATATCGTAGGAAGAGAGGCGAATGGTGACGATATTTTTTATAATATTGCTGCCCCAGGTGCTCCTTTGGGCGCACTCATTTTATCTCCCGTAAAAACGCCTATTGTCGATGCTGGAGATATGATACAAATAGAGGCGGTCGCTTCTGCTCAATCTACGCTAACCATCCTTGACAATGGCGTACAAGTTACGCAACAAACGAATGCTAATGCCTTGTCTTACAGCCTTACCGCTACAGGAAGCAATATCCACACCGTTCATTTCATGGCAGATGATGGGACTAGCGTGGCGATGGATTCTTTCCAATATGTCATCAACCCAACCAATCCTGCACAAAATCCTCCAACAGGCAGTGAAGATGGGATTACGTACTTAAGTAATACTTCCGTTCGACTGCAACTTTATGCACCGGGCAAGGAGCATGTATATGTGGTAGGTAGTTTCAATGATTACCAAATCGATCCCTCCTATTCCATGACGCGTTCTGTGGATGGCAATACCTACTGGCTAGAAGTTTCGGGCTTGACCGCAGGTGAAAATTATACCTTTCAATACCTAGTCGATGGCTGCTTGAAGATAGCCGATCCTTATTCCTCCTTAATCTTGGATCCTAGTAATGATCAGTACATTACCTCAGCTACATTTCCCAATATGCCCGCTTATCCTAATGGTTTGACGGAGGGAATTGTTACGGTTTTGCAACCAGGGAAAACGCCTTATGCATGGCAAACAACCAACTACCAAAAACCAGCTAAAACGGATTTGGTCGTTTATGAGTTATTACTTCGCGATTTTGTCCAAGCACACGACTATAAAACGCTTCGCGATTCCTTGGATTACTTGGAAAATTTAGGGATTAATGCGATTCAGCTCATGCCGATTAATGAATTTGAAGGGAATTTGTCTTGGGGCTACAATCCTTCTTTCCATATGGCTTTAGATAAATATTATGGCTCTCCAGATGATTTTAAAGCACTGGTGGACGAGTGTCATAACCGAGGTATAGCCATCATTTTAGATGTTGTATTCAACCATGCCTTTAGCCAAAGTCCGCTTTGCCAATTGTATTGGGATAGCGTCAATTTCCGCCCTACGGCTGATAATCCTTGGTTAAATGTCGTGCCTAAACATGCCTTTAATGTTGGTTATGATTTCAACCATGATAGTCCTGCTTTCCGCAATTTTATGGATAAAGTCTTAACGTACTGGGTGGAAGAATATCGCATCGATGGTTTCCGCTTCGACCTTTCAAAGGGTTTTACCCAAACACAAACTTGTGATAGTAATGGAGGAAACTGCAACGTCGGTACTTGGAGCAATTATGATGCTTCTCGAGTAGCCAATATCCAACGTCTAGCAGATGTTATTTGGAATGTTGATCCTCAATCCTTCTTGATTTTAGAGCATTTTGCAACGGGCTCTGAGGAAATGGCGCTTTCAAATTATGGTTTAATGCTTTGGGGCAATGCAAATTGTAATTACAACCAAGCTTCCATGGGCTATTCTTCAGGGCCTTGTAGCTGGGATTTTAACGGCGCGGTGAATTACCAACAGCGGGGTTGGGGAGATGCCCACTTAATAGGGTATATGGAAAGTCATGACGAGGAAAGATTGATGGTCAAAAACTTAGCTTTTGGCAATGCCAATGGAGGTTATAACATCAAGAACCTAGGGACGGCCTTGGATCGCCAAGAATTGGTCAGCACCTTCTTCTACACAATTCCTGGCCCAAAAATGCTTTGGCAATTCGGCGAATTGGGTTACGATTATTCGATTAATACTTGTAATGACGGGGTTACCGTAGATGAAGATTGCCGCTTGGATTCCAAACCAATTCGCTGGGATTATTTGAATGATGGAAATCGTAAAAGGCTATACGAAATCACGAGCGCTCTAATTCACTTGCGTACGCAATATCCAACCTTCGAAACTACGAATTATAACGTAGATACCGACGCCGCAAACAAACTTATCCGCTTGACACATCCTTCTATGAATGCTATTGTCCTAGGAAATTTTGGTGTAGTCAATGGAAATTCTATCCCAAACTTCCACAATACGGGAACTTGGTATGAGTTTTTTACAGGCGACACCTTGATGGTCACAAATATCAATGCGCCAATTGATTTAGCGCCAGGAGAATATCGCTTGTATACTTCGGAATGGATTCCACCAGCGACCATTTCCCCACTTGTAGCTGTAAATGAAGTCGACTCTCCTTTCGAATCGCTACGCCTTTTCCCTAATCCTACTAGTGAAAATGCTACCGTTCAATTTTCTTTGAAGCAAGCGACTCCTATCACAATGGCACTTTATGATCTTTCTGGCCGCTTGGTAAAATCTTGGGAAAACAAGCAATATCCACTAGGATTGAATGAAGTAACTATTGGATTGGAAGATGTAATCAGTGGCTTATATTTCCTTCGTTTACAAGGAGAAAATGGGATCATTACGATTAAAGTAGTTAAGAATTATCCACGATAGCTATCGGGAGAGTGGAGTTAGTAGTTGACCGTTTTGGCGGGTTTTTACCATATAAGAATATAAGACACATAAGGATTCATATAAGGTAAAACAACTACTAACTCCCGATAACTATCGTGGATAACTACTAACTCCTAACTCCCGATAGCTATCGTGGATAACTCCTAACTACTCAATCTATTTTAAATGTTTTTCCATCCATTCGTGCTGTTCCCAGAGCAAGTGTAGGATACTTTCTTTAGCCCGGTAGCCGTGACTTTCCTTGGGCAACATCACCAAACGAACAGTAGCGCCCAATCCTTTTAAGGCATTGAAATAACGTTCGCTTTGTAGCGGATACGTTCCTGAGTTATTGTCCGCTTCCCCGTGGATAAGGAGTAGCGGCGTTTTCATTTTATCCGCGTGCATGAAGGGCGACATATTATAGTAGACCTCTGGTGCTTCCCAGTAGGAGCGTTCTTCTGCTTGAAAACCGAAGGGTGTCAAGGTACGGTTATAAGCACCACTACGCGCGATGCCTGCTGCGAATAAATCGGAATGAGAAAGCAAGTTCGCTACCATAAAAGCGCCATAACTATGCCCGCCAACAGCTACCCGCTTCCGATCAATATAGCCCAATTCATCGACTGCATCAATGGCCGCTTTTGCATTCGCTACGAGTTGTTTACGGAAAGAATCATTCGGCTCCTCCTCCCCTTCTCCTACGATAGGAAAGGCTGCTCTATTCAACACCACATAGCCCTGTGTCACCCAATAAAGCGGGGAACCCCAGAAGGGATAGGTGAATTGATTAGGGTTTTGCGTGTTTTGTGAAGCACTGTTTTTATCTTTGAATTCCCTAGGGTAAGCCCAAAGAATCATGGGCATTTTCTCCTTTTTCGCCTTATCATAACCTACTGGTAAATAAAGTGTTCCTGAGAGTTCCAAGCCATCATCACGCTTGTAGGTAATCACCTCTTTTTCGACCTCTTCTATGCTTTTAAAAGGATTTTCGAAGAAGCTTATTTGCGTCAATTTCTTGTTCTTCAAATTTCTGACGTAGTAATTCGGATACTCATTCTTCGATTCTATTCTAACGAGTAATTGCCCTTTTTTCACATCATACTCCGAGATATTTTCCAGCTTATCCTTGTATTCCGATTGATAAAGTCGAGTAGTTTTAGCCGTTTTCAAATTGATTTTATCTAAAAATGGAAATTGCCCTTCCTTTGTATGACCATCTCCCAACAAAAAGGCTTGATCGCCATCTAAGGCTAAGGTGTAGCCGCCCCATTCATTTTTTGTCCAAACAAAATCCCCTGGATCGCTATAGCGATCTTGATAATTTCGGTCAAAGACAACCACTGGTTTTTGAGCAGGATCGGAAGGGTTAAAAACGTAGCTTTTCGTGTTTCGGGTATTCCACCAATAATCTTGAGCCACAGCCATTTTATCGTTCCCCCACTGCACATAACTATAGCGATTGACCACCTTCAAAAGACTTCTCGGCTTACCATTAAAAGGAGCATCCAATTCAAAAACTTCATCCCGGAATTCTACTTCATTGGCAGGATCTCCACCGTCAAGCGCTTCTGCAAAAATAAGCGTAGCAGGTTTATCTTGTCGCCATCTAAAGCTTCTTTTCCCTGTTCTTACGGCCATGAATCCCTTGGGGAGATCTTCGATTAAAGGCACTTCGATTATAGTTTCGACTGCTTTTCCTCCACTAGTATAAACGACTGTTTTAGAAGGAAAACGATAGTAAGGTACTAAGTAGGAAAAAGGTTTTTCGACGCTCGTTACCAGTACATTTTTGCCGTCAGGAGAGAAGCTAATACCTCGCCACATATCACTACCGAGCCATTTAGATTTTTTCCCATCCAAGGAGATTTTGTAAATTTCTGAAAGGGCTAATTGTTCAAAATTATGCTCATCATTTTTGTTTTTCAGCAAATCTTGGTACGTCCTATTTTGTGCTTTTTTTCCATCACTAATGGAGATCGTTGGCCCCGTTGGAACAGCCGCTTCCGTATCTATTAAGGGTTTGCGCTCAGAAGAAACTGCTTTTACTAGAAGGGATTCGCTGTCTTTAAACCAATTAATCACATCGCCCAAGTTGGCATTTATTTTCACTTCAGAAAGCTTGGACATTGCAGCTTTGGGGACATCCAACACCCATAATTCTACGCCTTCCGTCGTCGTGTTGGTCATCGCTATTTTTTGCTGATCAGGAGACCAAGAAAAATTGGACAACCTCGGCTTACTAGGCATTCCTTTGACTTGAACTGCCTTTATGTCTTTTTTCGTTAAGTATTGGATTTTTAGATTGTTATAATAATTTTCTCGACTTCCAATATTTGTTTTGGGGTCAATCCTCAGCCCAGCCAAACGCAATTCTACTTGTGATAATTCTTCTATACTTTTGAAGGCATCTCGTTGTCGTAAGACCATAACCTCCTTGTCATCATCAAATAAGGCGCTGGGAGCTAACTCAACGTCTACCAAATCTAGAATTGATTGCGGAGGTTTTTGATAATCAACGTTTTCTTGGGCTTGCGCTTGTGCAAAGAACAAGAAGCATAGCAAGTAACTAAACGTTTTCATCGCTTCGCTTGAAAAGACATTTTGACAAAAGACATAGGACAAAAGACTTTTATTTTTTTGTTCCAAAAAAATAACGCGCCGTTTCTTAGGATAAAGATTGACCAAGTAACTTAGTTGTTTCATGTTTTATTCGTTTTTAAATTTTCGAAATAAAAAAGGTTTTAGCATATTCGAACAAAACTACTAAAATCAACGCAGCATTACAAGTTTATAAAAGTTGTGGTAAGAAAATCATCTATTTCTCCACTGTTAATCAGCAACTAAATGTGACATCGTGCTAGAAAAGGTACTGTGGAAGATGAGGGTTATACGCTATACAAGGCGAACAACTCTATCCCAACCTTTCTCTCCTCAGGTCCCGATAGTGATGCGATAGTGATGCGGGAGGAGACGGTTTTAGCAAGCTAAAATCCTTGTGGCTTGGGACGACCTCTTTTTTTTGTGGAAAATTAGGAAGTTCTGGTTTTAGATAAGAAAGCACAAAACTCTAGGAGCGAGCTTGTTCTTCCTTTGGAGGGATCCCGCATCACTATCACGCATCACTATCAGGAGACAGGCAGAGGGTTGTACGCTGTGCGAACGACTATGTCCTGTCGGATAAATCCAACGGTACGGAGAGGCAACCGTACCATTGGATTTATCCGACAGGACATAAGTAACACTTACCTACGGTAAGGTAATCTGATAATTTCTACTGTTCCAAGTAATGGCTCGATCTGCTGCATTTACTGAATTATCCATATTGACATCGGATAATCTATAGCCGCTAGTATTCCTTTCATTCCAAGTAATAGAACGGTCATTTGCATCAATATTGTCATTTCCATCTGCTGAACCTGCTTGCACGCCATAGTGAATACCATCTTCTAGTAGTATTTGGCCTTGCATATTAGCCGCTGTGGTAAAGTCTTTCGTACAGCTATCCGAGCAGGCCGTAAATTCATCAATACTACTAAGGTGATTGCGATGCCTTACAGCGATAGTAACGGAGGGGTATTGATCCGGATTTAAATCCGTGAATACGACAGGAAAATTCCCATTTGTATCGACCACTTGCCCGTCACGTCGAATCAAGGCTGCTTTTGTTGTAATAATTTGACTAGGATCCCCCACATCTCTCGCTTCCAATAATACCCAATCTACAATAGCCGTACTACCAGTAATGGTTAAGAGATTGGGATCAGTAATTGATTCTCCTCCAAATGACTGCCCTCTAGGATAACCTAAACCAGTATAGGGCTCATAAGTAGGAATACTTCCACTTTGTCTAAGTTGATCCTTCATCATACCAGTATCAGCATCAAATGGCCCCGCTAAAAATAATTTCATATCTACTTGGATACAACGTATAATGAGCGTCACCACTGCTGAGGCACAAGCACCTTGCGAATCACAAACCTCATATTCGAAACTGTCTTCACCGCAATAACCACTATTACCCGGTAAATAGAGGAAACCACCAGTAATATTAATAACATTGCCATTCGTTACATTGGTAATAATATTTAACGTCCCATCCGATGGTAGATAATCTTCAGCATCACTATCATTCGCAAGCACATCAAGCCCCCAGCCTAAATCTACAACAGTATAAAAGGTATCTGGTAGGGCAACGGGTGGCGTATTCGCTGGATGAGCAGTGTTCTCATAAGAATCGAGATTAGCCAAGGGAAATAAATCATTATTGGTGAGCCCATTTGACACCATTGCTTTCTCTTCGTCCATTAAAAATGAGCCATCGGCATCCTCTATACAGCTTGTTTTACCGTATGCGTTTCCACCAATAAAAATGCTGAGTAGTAGTATGATACTTAGTAAACTTCTTCCTTGAGTCCAAAAGCACAAAGTAAGTCGAGGTTGAAAAAAAAAGGTTTTCATAATTTTGATTTTGATAAATACATGATTTAGAAATGGAGAGATTCAAGTACCTGTTGAAATGCTCTTTGCTTTATGATTACAAAGTTAGGGGGGGAAATTAAGCATCGTCAATAGCCATTTCTCGTCATTTTTCAGTTGAATGGTGGGCGTTTGAGAACAATTTGGAAGGAAATAGACCTTAGGCGCTATAAAACGTAGCTTGTAGCAGGAGTGTGCATTTTACTAGGAGAATAACGGCTACTTGAAAAGATAAATGCGAGGAATACAAACACTGGTTGACTAGGACAGTCATGAAAAGTACGATGTAAGAAAATACGATGTATGATGTAAGAAATAGGAACCCCTCATTACAATGTATATCATAAATCACCTACTCGTTCCAAAATAAAAACCTTTCCGTCCGTATTCAAGACTTGAGTTCCATTATCCAATTCAACGAGATGTTGATTGCCCCAATGCGCATGGCCACAAATATTCAGCGTAGCTGGCCCTCTTTCTAGGCATTCGCGAATAAATGGCCGCCCCAAGACACCCGGATAGGCAGGAGCATCATGCGTCAAGAAAATATGCGGATGGCGTTGTAAAAGTCTAGACATGTCCTTTCCAAATTCCTTTTCAGGCACACGGAAATGCTTGCCTTTTCTCCCGATGATCCCGCTAATACCAGCGATACGCAAGCCATCAACCTCATGCATGTGTCGGATGAGGAGCTTTATATTTTTCTCATTTCTAAAGGTATATTCCTCACGATGGTCACCAAAAGCATCATGGTTTCCTGCTACACCTGTCACCCATTTAAAGTAGTGTCGAAACTCATACCAGACGTCGCGCACATCTCCTAGTCCACCTCGCGCTTCAAGGTTTGCATACAAATCGCCAGAGAGCAAAACCCCGCATTCACTAGAATCGAAATTCGGAAATTCGAGTTGAATTAAGGTATCAATAAATTCAGGAATCACTTCTCCCATAAGGAGTGTTTCTCCATTTTCCTTCACATTTCCTTGCAAATCAGCAGAAACGATAAGTGCTTCTACATCAACATTATCCGCTTCAAAATAACCTTTGTAAATCGGGAATTGACGTTCAATAATACGTTCTTCCCTTGAAAGATGACTACTGCCCGATTTCACATTGAGGTAAGGAAAGTATTCGATGGGTTGGGGTTCAATTTCGAGTATTTTCATGTATTGTATTTGCTACTAATAATCATTCTATCGCACAAAAAGTTCCTAGGACAGGAAAAATCTCGCACCCTCGATTTTAATCGACGTGTACAGTAGCCAAACAAATAAAACACAAGATGGCGTAGCCATTAGTTATCCACGATAGGAATCGGGAGTTACCTTTTGGCGAGGATGCCAACCAATTACAACAAATCGATCAATTTCGCTTGAAGCACTTCACTCCTCCATTCATCAGGCATTATGCCAAAATCCCATTCCGTGCCGGTAGTTTCGATGTAGTAATATTGCTTGTCGTCTTGCGAAATAAACGTTCCATCTTTGACGTCATTCCCAAAAACAGCAATAGCTAAATGCTGCTCCTCCTGATTGTTTTTCTCGAGATACACCAATTTCACATCACACTTCAAGCGTTGGAGTAAAGCGGCTGCCAGCAAAGCTAAGTCCTCACTATCGCCTTTGCCTTCATTCAGTGTTTGCATGGGGAACTTTGTAGTTTTATCAAAATTCTTCCTACCATCGCCACTATTCTGTAAAGATTGAACAAATCGGACAACGAAAAGAACTCTGTCGTAATAATCCCATTTCAAGCTTTCTGACTCTCGGTCTATTATGGCTTTCAACTCCTTAGCTAAGGCGTTCACCCCTACTTCTTCCTTCAAAAAAGTGGTGTAGTAATTCGCATCCGCTTCCCAAGTAGGTCGCTCAAGTTTTTCATAATAGGACAACAAATCCACCGGTGCTGAAGCTTCTAATGCCCAATCTTTTCCATAGTTCCAACGAAAAAACTTAACGACATTTCGCCCTACGCCTTTCGGAACAATATCTTGAGGGTCAGGGATATTATCACCATCCGTATCTACCTTTTGATCCGAGGTTCCCAAACGCTGTTCTTCTGCCAACGTCAAGCCGTCACCATCCTCATCCTCCTTCATTTTCCCCATCTCTGCGCGTATCTGATCACTTTTCGAAGTCCCTTCATCTACCAACCCAAGCGCTTCTTCCTTCGCCACTGCATTTGGTTGATGTACATGCAAATAGAACATCCCCACCAAAATAGCGGTCAACAATAAAAACAGAAAAGTCGTAAGCAGAAAATTTTTCATTTGGATGGATTGAATAGGTAATGCTTACAAATTAGGGAAAAAATTAGAATCCTCTATCATTTACGCTGCTTTTTCCCCTTTACTGGAATCCATGGTCTATGATTACGATTTAGACCAAGGGTAAAACCCTTGCTTACAGGTGGGAATCTCTAGACCAAGGGTTAAAACCCTCGGCTACAGACAGGGAACTCCTATGGAATTTTTGGTGCTTAATTAATATTTTTCTTTTTTATTAGGACACTTTTTCTAAAAAAATCATTCTTTATTGCTAGTATTTATACAACTATTGCATCTTAAAACGCCATAATTCATTGTTTTTCAAAACTTAAACTACTAGACAACTTTTTAAAATTAGTACATCATTTTAATACTTGACTACGCTGTAGCCATTTTGGAAAAAAGGACAATAAAAATCGCATTTTTTCATGTTATCGTCCACCACTACCCTTTTGTATAAATTTGCTAATCAAACTTTTAAGAGCAATCTTTTTTACTTGACTATATCCCTCAAAATCATTAAAAATAACTTAAAACTATTTTATTCACATTTGAAATAACGCCCACAAAGTATATCATGAACAATACCTTCATCATCTCCATCTTTTTCCTTAGTTTTACTAGCCGTAGTATTTAGTCATGTACACCAAAACCTAGTCTAATGAAAAAATATTTCTACCTTTTCATATTCCTATTTCTAGGC
>JAHDHB010000128.1 GCA_020631545.1 Saprospiraceae bacterium
AAAAGAGCTTACATTAAATATGTAAGCTCTTTTATTTTATGAAAATTAAGTTTTTACCAAAGTCCAGCTACATAACTATAGGCTAAAGGTAAGTTTTCTTCTCAGGGAATTCAGTAAATGCTTGAATTTAAACCTGATAGTTAAAGGAATTTTCACCTTAACTATGCAATACCTCCAATTAAAAGTTGGAATTGCTAGTATTTGTTGGCCGCAAAAATAGTGAAATACTTCTGTAACCGAGAAAAAATATTGACTAACCCAACCATTTTTAGTACGCTTCCGTTTTGACTATTGAATGGCGCTTTGTGAAAAGTTAGTTCTTTGTAACGAAAGGAAGGGTATGGTTATTTTGTTCAGACACGATTTCCATGAATAAAAAGAAGATATTCAATGATCCTGTTTACGGTTTTATAGCAATACCGTATGAGATTATTTTCGATCTGATAGAGCACCCTTATTTCCAACGCTTACGTAGGATCAAGCAATTAGGGTTGACGCACTATGTCTACCCAGGAGCTTTACACACAAGGTTTCATCACGCATTAGGCGCAATGCACCTAATGACCCAAGCAATAGAAGTATTGCGTTCGAAGGGTGTTGACATTACAAGAGAAGAGGCTGAAGGTGCTACCATTGCCATATTGCTACATGATATTGGTCATGGCCCTTTTTCTCATGCTTTAGAACACACCATAATAGATGTTACTCATGAAGAGTTGTCTTTGCTGTTTTTAAAACGGCTAAATATTCTGTTCGAAGGTAAGTTAGATCTCGCTATAGACATTTTTCAGAATAATTATGGTAAGCGATTTTTGTATCAACTTATTTCTGGGCAATTGGATATGGATCGAATGGATTACTTGAATCGAGATAGTTTTTTTACTGGGGTTTCTGAAGGCGTTATTGGCTACCATAGAATCATAAAAATGCTCAACGTATATAATGGTGAATTGGTGGTTGAAGAAAAAGGATTGTTCTCTATCGAAAAGTTTTTGGTTTCTCGTCGCTTAATGTATTGGCAAGTTTACTTGCATAAAACGGTATTAAGTGCAGAACAAATGTTAATAAAAATGCTCTTAAGGCTAAAAGAACTTTTTGATAATGGACAGCGAAGTGGTATTCATGACACCTTGAGTCATTTTTTTAAGAATAAATTTGACAAGACAAGTTTTTTAGATAACGAATTCGATGTATTGAATTTATTTGCCAAGTTGGACGACTATGATGTATTCACGGCAATAAAAAATAATATAGAGAATAGTGACTTTACCTTGTCTTATTTGTCAAAAGGGTTGTTGAATCGAAAGTTGTTTAAGATTGAGATGCAAAACGAACCTTTTTCCGAAAAGTATAAGCGTAGGATCGAAGAAAACGTACGACGGTACTTTGCTAAGGAAAAAGTTGAAATTGAATATTTAGTCTTTGATGGCGTCGAATCAATCAGTAATTACAGTACAAAGGGGGAGGAAATAAAAATTTTGCTAAAAGGAGGTAAAGTTTTGCCTATGTCATCATGTGCTGATCATGGCATTATTCCCCGAAGAATCGAGAAGCATTACTTATGTTACCCGAAGATAAATTTATCAGAGAAATAAATGTTAATATTTTGTTAAAAGGACAATGTTAACTATCTTAGTGCTTGTGTGAAAACGAGCCGCTAAAATTTGTTTTTTAGATAAAAGTTTACTTACCTTTGCACGACTTTTGAAAGTAATAAGTTCCTTCAATTTGTTAATTAAAACTTAATTTTTTACCATTATGAAAAGAGTCAACTCATTAATCTTGGTTGTGGCAGTGCTTTTCTTCGCTAATGCGGCTACTGCTCAAGGAGATTATCCGCCAAACGCGGAGCCAGGCAAGTGTTATGCTAAATGTATGATTGCCGATGAATATGAGACTGTTACAGAGCAGGTGTTGACAAAAGAAGCATCAGTTAGAACTGAAGCTATCCAAGCTGTTTACACTACTTCTTCTGAGCAAGTTCTTGTAAAAGAAGAAGGTACACGTCTTTCTGCTGTACCAGCTTCGTTCACGACAGAAACTGAGCAAATACTTGTTAAAGATGCTTCTACACGTTTGGAGGTAGTCCCAGCTAAGTATGAGACCGTTACCGAGACTTACGAAATTACACCAGCTACTACAAAGTTGATTGCAGTTCCTGCAGTATATGAGACTGTTACTGAGCAATATGAATCAGAAGCAGCTTCTACAAGACTTACTGTTGTTCCTGCTACTTATGAGACTGTTACTGAGCAAGTATTAGTTAAAGAAGCTTCAACAAGATTAGCAGCTGTTCCCGCTGTTTATGAGACACAAACTGAGCAAATGGAAATTAAACCTGCTTCTACTCGTTTAGAAGTTGTTCCAGCTCGTTATGAAACTGTTACAGAGACATACGTAAAGGAGCCTGCTTCTACACGTATTCAAGCAATTCCTACTCAGTACGAAACTGTTACTGAAAGAAAGGAAATTTCTCCTGCTACTACAAAATGGCAAAAGAGAAGAGCGGATCGTAATTGTTTATCTGCAAATCCAGACGATTGTTTGGTATGGTGTCTTGTTGAGGTGCCAGCGCAGTTTCAAACTATTACACGTCAAACTCCAAAGCCATGTACTGGCCAAACTGGAGCTGATGGAGGTTGTTACACAGAAGTTGCAATCCCTGAAGTTATGGGAACACGTACAGTTCGCAAATTGGTTGAACCAGCTACAACACGTTCAGTAGAAATTCCTGCTCAATATAAAACAGTAACTAAGCAAGTTGTTGTAACGCCTGCTACAACAAGAGAGGAAACTATTCCAGCAGAATACAAAACAATAACTAAAAAGGTTATCAAAACTCCAGCTACTACGAGAGAGGAAGTAATTCCTGCAAAATATTCTACTCGTACAGTTAAGAAATTGGTAACACCTGCTTCAACAAGAGAGGAAACTATTCCTGCTCAAATGGGAACACGTACTGTACGTAAGTTAGTAGAAGCTGCTACAACACGCACTGTAGAAATTCCTGCGCAGTATCAAACTGTAACGAAGCAAGTTATGACTTCTCCTGCTACAACTAGAGAAGAATCTATTCCTGCGGAATATCGTACTGAAACAAGAAAAGTAATTCAAACTCCTGCTAGCACAAGAACAATTGAAATTCCTGCTGAATATAAAACAGTTACTTCTAGGAAGTTGATACGTCAAGGAGGATTTTCTGAGTGGAAACAAATTCTTTGTCCTTCTCAGGTTACACCTGCTACAGTTCGTCAGGTACAAGAGTCACTAAGATCTCGTGGATACGATCCAGGGCCATTAGATAATGTAATGGGTTCACGTACTAAGGCGGCGTTAGTGAAGTATCAAAAAGACAACGGACTTCCTGTTGGTCAGCTTGATCTTGAAACGCTACGTTCTTTAGGATTGAAGTAATAGTTTTAAAGACTTTATTTGTGCTCTGCTTTCCTTATTGGGGAGCAGAGTTTTTTGTTTTTAGCAGTTGTTTTATTAAGTATAGTTGTCCGATGCTTACTAGAAATTGAGTGCTAGCAGTTGCTAGCGTCGCTCCTAAAGCATTGTACTTGTCGATGAGAAGAAGGTTCAACAAGATATTTAGAATAGCTCCAATAAAAGCTATGATATTTAAACCTTTGAGATTGCCGATTGCTGAGATTAGGGTACCTGTGATGTAAATGGAGCCGATAGGGATGTAAGAGAGCATAAGGTAGCCTAAAATTTGCCCCCAGTAGGTTGTTGCTTCGGAATATAAGACTTGCATTAATTCATTTTGGAAAAACCAACAAAAAGAACTAACGCTTGTTGTGAGAAAAAACATTAATAGAAAGCTCATTTTAAATAAGCCTCTAACATCTTCCTCGTTCTTTAGCATTTTTGAAAACATTGGGAGTAGTAGTCCTGCGATTAAAAATCCGACCATGCTAGCTGCGTCTAATAGGCGATAGGCAGCAGCATATATACCCGCTTCGGATTGTCCGTTGGGTAAAAGTCGTTCTAGCATGACCATATCAATTCTAGTGTACATACCCATTAAAAATACGGCAAGTGCATATGGCGCACTCTTTTTTAGGATTTCCCATAAAAGTGGCCACTCTACGATTATTTTTAGTTTTAAATCTGTTTTTAGTAAAAGCCAAGTTAGGGCTAGGAGAGCTGTGATTAGTAGGGATATGGTTTGTGCATAAACAAACCACTCTAGTACAAAATCACTTGACCAAGGGCCCCAGAGTAGAAAAGAGCACAGGCTTATCATCATTAATTTATCCAAAGCCGAAAAAATGGAATCAGTCCGATAGTAGTGAAGACCAGAGATGTTTGATCGGAGATAGAAGATAAAAGAAATTAATATCTGATTAACGGCAAGGAAGGCTAGGAGTTTGAATTGAGCAATACCATAGCCAATGCTGTAACCAATAAGAAAAGTGAACGTTAGGTAAGATAGGCCTAATAGGCATTTTAGAACAACGATATTGGGAAAATATCGCTTAAGCAATTGTTGGTTCTTTGCAATGTCGCGGTTATTGAAATATTGAATTCCGAAATCATTAACTATTTGAAGGAGATAGGTGAAACTAAGTAAAGAAGCATAAAATCCATATTCTTTTACACCTACTACATTTTGTACCGTTCTATCTATTCCAAAAATATAGAACGGTTTGATTAGTAAATTGATACCAATTAAGAATGCTACATTGAAAATGAAATCTCGCTTCATACTGTTTTTTATAGATGGACAATTTGTTGATTTTAGAAGAGAATTTTTAACTACTAGTCCGAGCTAAAAAAACTATGTTTTCAGAATCACTTTGTATGACCTTTTGGAGATGATGAAAACTATCTATTGTGCATAATTCTCCATTCTCTTTGATAAGATGTGCATTCATTTCAAATGCTTGTAAAAACGCGAAAATATCTTCAAACTTTTGATTTTCTGTAACATATTCTAGGATAAGTATTGGAGGGGTAGGGCTAGATAAAATCTCTTTCATGCCCTTTACGGCTAGCCATTCAGCGCCTTCTACATCGACTTTTATGATTTGAGGAAAGTGTTTTGTTGCTGAGTAAAAAGCGTCTAGAGAAACAACATCTACCTCATATTTGGTTACATTATTCTTCTGAAACCACTCCTCATCCTCAAAATGAGCAGGCTCAAGCGTATTAAATTCTGATTGGAGTATCGGGAATTCGTGTAGGGTGAGTCTGCCTTCCTTTTCACCTACGGCTTTGGGAACGACGGTTATATTTTGCTGAGGGGAAGTATTGCTCTTTAATAAGTTTAGGGAAGAATGAGAGGGCTCAAAAGAATAAACTAGACCTGTTTTCCCTACCAATTTAGAGCCTAGTAGCGAAAAATATCCAAAGTGGGCTCCTACATCCCAAAAAATCATTCCTTCTTTTAGCTGATTTATTAAGAAATGGGCTAGACTTATTTCTGAACTATGCGATTTTATGCCAAGCAAATAAATATCCGTCCCTGCTGGTAAATTTACCGTCATTGGAAGGCCAAAAAAGGTGGATACTTTCTTTCGGATACCCCTTTTTCGATAGGGATAGACTAAACGCCGATGCAAAAACGAGAAAACTAATCGAAATGGACGACGAGCCAATCGACTCCATTTGGAACGTTCCGCCAATTTTCCAGCTTTTTCAAGTTCTTTTTTTAAATTCGCTATCATAGATTTAAAATAGAAGGTCGTGGGATGATGAAGTAGTATACTACATTCAATAAAACCAATTTTTTGTAACTACTTCATTTGGAAAGTTAAAACTTAATCACTTAGCAATAAAAATCGCGTCAAGATAGAAAAGTTTGCTGTCAAATTCATAAATTACCCGAATGAGAATAGCGGTCAATACACGTTTTTTATTAAAAGGTAAGCTTGAAGGCATTGGAACCTTCACTTTTGAATCGATGAAACAGTTGGTTCTACAGCATCCTGAGCACGATTTTATCTTTTTCTTTGATCGGCCTTTTTCTCCTGAATTCATTTTTGCAAAAAACATTACGCCTGTCGTTTTGTTTCCTCCCGCTAGGCACCCCTTCTTGTTTTATGCTTGGTTTGAATTCGCTGTTTCTCGTGCTTTGAAGAAACATAAAGCGGACATTTTTATCTCTACAGATGGCTTCCTCTCTCTTCGGACGAAGGTCAAAACCTTACTTGTTGTTCATGATATTGCCTTCTACCACTATCCGAATCAAATCAGCTTTTGGGAAAAGAAATATTATGGACATTTTATGCCCAAGTTTTTAAAGAAAGCCAATAGACTCCTTACCGTTTCAGCGTATACTAAACAGGATGTAGTGAAACATTACGCTATCAAACCAGAAAAAATCGATATAGCGTACAATGCATGTAATGAAAATTTTAAACCGATTTCCCTAGAAAAACAGCAAGTGATTCAAGGAAAATATGCTCAGGGAGCGCCTTATTTTCTTTATATCGGTTCCGTTCATCCTAGGAAAAACGTAGGGCGTTTGCTTCAAGCGTTTGATGATTTTAAAAAGCGTAATGAGAACAACGTTAAGCTTTTAATAGCGGGTAGGATGGCTTGGCAAACGGGGAGTGTCAATCAGATTTATCAACGGCTAGAGCACAAAAAGGATATCATCTTTTTGGATTATCTGCCTGCTCAAACTTTGCGGGAAATCACGGCGGCTGCTTTTGCCCTGACTTACGTTTCCATTTTGGAAGGTTTTGGGATTCCTATCTTAGAAGCGATGACTTGTGATGTGCCGGTCATTACCTCCAATTGTTCTTCGATGCCGGAGGTGGCTGGAAAGGCGGCTATTCTTGTCGATCCTTTTTCCGTTGCTTCTATTGCCGAAGGGATGGAAAAACTGTGGCAGAATCCTGATTTGCGAGAAGAACTGATAGCGCAAGGAAGAATTGAGCGGACACGGTTTAGCTGGGAGGAAACGGCTAAACAGATTTGGAATGCTATTCAACGAATGCTTGAGGAAGATTAATGGATGATTCTTTGGGCGGCTTAGCTCGCTATCCGCTTGTATTCCTCACGCTGTAGTGCTATTCAGCATGGTCATACAAGCATCTTCGTTAATCACTCAGCTACTTGTATTCCCTGCTTCATGAGCACTACATCGCGCATCATATCGCTGCTATCGAGGCCGCTCACCTACTTCAAATCTGAAATTTGGAAGGAGGTGAAGGGTGTTCAGCAAAAACGCAGCGAAGCGGAGTGCGAAAACTCTTAGATATTTGTGCTTCTAAACTATCAAGAAACTAAAGAAAGATGCTAATTTTGTAGCTCATCATCAAAATCAGAATCAAACGACATGAAAACATTGACTAAATTATTTACGTTGTTCTTGGCTATCAGTTTTTTAGCTGCTTGTAATGCTGGCCCAGAAGGCGAAAAAGCAAATACTACAGACGCTGAGGCGGTTGCTGAGGCAACAGGCGACGGAGAAACCTATATGATAGGCGAGGGGAGTCTTGTCAATTGGCAAGGGACGAAGCCTACAGGGGCGCATGACGGCCTGCTTACCATAAAAGAGGGCAGTATTCAAATGAATGGCGATAAGGTGCAAGGAGGTTCTTTTGTGATTGATATGGGAAGCTTGGTGACGACTGACCCGCTTGGAGATAAAAAAGAAGCGTTGGAAGGCCACTTAAAAGGAGAGGACTTCTTTGATGTGGCGAAATATCCTACGGCTAAGTTTGCCATTACTAGTGCGGAGGCGATGCCGGATGACAATAGTGCTACGCACTTGGTGAAAGGGAATCTTACCATGAAAGGAGTGACGAAAAATGTAGAATTTAAGGCCATCGTTAGTATGAAAGATGGTAAAATGCAAGCGACTACGCCTAAATTTGTGATTGATCGTACAGAATGGAATGTCAAGTACGGTTCTCAGAAATTCACCGATAAGGTGTTGGATAGTGCAATCAACGATAATATCGGTTTGAGCATCGTTCTAAATGCAACTAAATCTTAATTTGAGCGTTTTTCTTAACTAAAGTCGGTTTTAGCAAAGGAGGTTATTGCTAGCTAAAACCGACTTTAGTAGGTTAAAAACTTCGGATGAACAGATTTTAGGCAAATGTTTTGAAATTTTATGGCCTAGCTCTTTGCAATCGGCGTTTAGAATACTAAATTTGCAACCTAAATTAAAATTGAATATCATGAGCGATCACGGAATAGATCATAACGATGGAAAAAAAGGAGCTTTTGTAGGATTTTTCCTATTGTACTTTATAATGTTCATCTGTTTATTAGTCCATATTTACAATAGAAACTTCTTGATGACTTTCTAGGTCTGTAGTTGTTTTGCTATTTATTTGTAGGATAGGAAATGGAATTTTCATTTTGTGTCCTTTCCTTGTATTGAACTACTAGTACGTATAGCTTTTCGTAGGTTATGGGTATTAGGAGCTATGCCATTGAATTATTCAATGGTCTTTTTATTATTTCCCATCTGATTAGTACTCCTCTACTAATTTCCCCTATTGGTTCTGAGCAGAACCCCTAGTGATTATCTTAGGACTTTTGTTCGTGTGCTACACAATCTATGGTGGCACCACTAGCTTTAAGATAGCGGCATTGCGGCGTGTTACGTTCGTTTTGCCTTTACAAATCGTCTACAACTTCAATTGAAAATTTTGGACAATTGCATTTTGATGCTCCACAAGAACTGATTCCTCCTACAAAAGCTGCTAGGAGGATGAGTGCGGTAATTTTTTTTACGGTATTCATAAGGACAATTATTTTGGTATTCAAACGAATGGCTTGTAACTTTAGTATTTGATAGAGCAGTAAAATAATTTGACTGTTTCTATGGTATGCTAATTTACGGTAAAAAACTAAAGAATCACTACTTGGCGAAGCAAAAACGAATACTAGTGGCTCCTTTAAATTGGGGTTTGGGGCATGTGACTCGCTGTATGCCGATCATAGAAGCCTTGCAAAAGCAAGGTTGTACGGTCATTTTGGCTTCGGATGGTCGTTCTTATCAGTTATTGCAAAAAGAGTACCCAAACTTACGCTTGTTGTCGATGCCAAGCTATGGAATTACTTATGGAACGGGTAATATGATAAAAAATATTGCTTTTCAAATGCCTAAAATCCTTTGGGCGATGGAGCGTGAATGGTGGTGGCTTCGAAAAATTATTCAAGAAGAAAATATTGATGGTGTTATTTCCGATAATCGTTATGGATTGTACTCCAGCAAAATTCCTTGTGTATTCTTGACGCATCAACTCCATATTAAAATTCCTTCCAAAATTATTAGTTTTCCAGCAAATTGGAATAGCCGCCGGTTGATTAATCGAAATACGGCTTGTTGGGTGCCTGATTTTGCTGGAGGGGAGAACCTTTCAGGAGAGCTTTCGCATGGTGGGAAATTGCCTAAAAATGTTCGTTACGTAGGGCCGCTTTCTAGAATGAAGCGAGTGGAATCACCCTTGGAGCGTGATATTATTGTGGTGCTGTCGGGGCCAGAACCTCAGCGTACGTTTCTTGAAACGGAATTGATAGGTCAGTTGGCTAAATTAGCTTTTAAAGCTTTGATAGTTAGAGGTGTTCCTGATGAGGAGGAACGGTATTCTCTAGGTGATAATTTGAGCGTAGTGTCCTATATGACGGCAAAGGAATTGAATCAGGCGATGGTAGAAAGTAAAATCGTTATTGCCCGTTCGGGGTATAGTACGGTGATGGATTTGGTGAAGCTGGGGAAGCAAGCGATTTTGATTCCTACACCAGGCCAAACGGAGCAAGAGTATTTAGCTGATTTATTCCATCAAAAGAAATACTTTTTAAAAATGAACCAATCGGAGATAAACCTGCCAATTTCTCTGAAAAAAATGACCGATTTTAAAGGATTTCCGTTAAATTATAGACCAGAACTTTTAGAAGAAGCTGTAGCCGATTTTTGTTCGCTAGTAACTTCTCGTTCTTAATTTAGGATAAAAATATGGTCGGAAAAAAGGATTGACCGACGAAAAAAACAAAAACAATGTCAGCAAATTTATTGGCGCTTATCGCCATCATTCCTGGAGTAAGTATCGCAGGATTAATGTGGTATTTAGATAAAGAGCGAGAGGATCCTAGAACCTTGTTAGGAATGTTTTTCCTAGGAGGTGTCATGGTCGTACCTCCTTTGTTAATGCAGAATCAAAGTGTGGATTGGGGCTTGGGAGATACTTCTAGCCTTGGGTTTGCGATTTTCTTTGCGTTTATCATCATTGCTTTTACGGAAGAAATCGTTAAGTATCTTGCTTTAAGATTTGCTATTATTCCGCAGAAATATGTGGATGAACCGATGGATGGAATCGTTTATTCGGTAATGCTAGGAATGGGATTTGCTACGATAGAAAATATTTTTTACACCATATCACTAGGCATTGAATTTGGGCTGTTTCGTATGTTTACCGCAGTTCCTGCACATGCCGCTTTTTCAGTGATTATGGGGTATTATCTTGGTCAAGCAAAATTTGACAAAATTAATCGTAAAATATTGCTAACCAAAGCTTTTGCTGTTCCTTTCGTTCTTCACGGCTTTTATGATTTTTTCGTTGTACAAGAAAGTTATGAAATACTTTCTATTGGTATTTTTGTTGTTTTGATAGGTGCGCTTGTTCTTGCAGGATTCCTAATTAAAAAGGTGAAGGAAGAAAAAGCAGAGGAGGTCGAACTGACTGAGAATCCGGAGGGGAATCTAATGGTAGCAGAGGAAAATACAGTTTCAGAAGAAGTAGTATCTTCTGCTGCGATAACTAATGACGAAGTTGTAGAACTAGCGTCAAGTGAAGAACCGCCCCTAGTGCCTGAGGAAGCCCTTGTGCAGGAAAAAGAGGAGGAAGTTATTCCCGAACCAACAGAAATTGTAGATAAAGGAGTAGAAGCCAAAGAAGATGGCCTAAATGAGATGCAAGAAGATCTAAATTCGATTATGGAAGATTTAGATCAAATGAAGGAAGATATGGATGAAACGAAGTAGAATATAAAGGTGAGATGTCAGGAATTTATCGAAGTCTTTGATTTCTGACATCTCACCTTTGTTTTTTCTATTTCTGTTTCTCAATCGTTTTAATCAACATACCGGCTTTTACCTGAGCAGTTAATTCCATTCCATTCAATATTGAAAGTTCTTGATGCTTATCCTTTGGAGCATTCAAAGAAGTTAAAACAGAAGAAAGCGTTCCATTTCGAGGCACGGTCTTAATGCTAATGACATCTGGTTTTACATTGATATATTGTGGATCACTCAGTTTTCGAAATTGCTTGATGGTATTGTTGAAAGTACCAGAGTATTTCGGAAAATCAGGTTGTTGAGCTACACCATAGTATTGGTAGATCTTACCATCATAATTGATGAAGTAAGAGATGACACGAATACCTGGTTGTTGTTGAGTCGTACCACCTTGTTGTCCTTGCTGTTGTTGAGGATTAAGGTCGGCCAAAACACTAGTAGCAGGGAACAGCTCAATCGTCATGTCGTTAGATTCGATTAAGGTCAATTTATTTTCAGTGATGAAAGCTTGTTTAGCAGCTTGAAGCGTTTTTTCTTTTGCTAAGGTGAAAACTAAAGCGCCTTTGCCGTCGGGAGAAGCCATTTGAAATTGAGCAGGAGAGTTTTGATGCTTCCAGCCAGAAGGAATAGGGAATTGAAATTTCAACTCTGGGTGGTAGAAACGATTATTTTGGACATATCCTTGTCTAGGATCTTCGCCATAAACCATTCCATCAATCATTCTCAGGTATTTATCTCTATTGACTTGTAAGTTCGAAGTATTTTGCTTGGCCTGTTCTTTGGTCGCTAGGACGTGTACACGTTTATTTCTATCCAAAGGATTGGGGTGGGTAGAGAGGAATGTAGGGATTTGTTCTCCGTCGCTGCTCGTCGTTAGTCGATTAAGCGTGTGGAAGAAATTGGCCATTTCGTGAGCGTCGTAGCCGATTTTTGTGGAATACTCTACCCCTAGTCCATCAGACTGAGCTTCAGCATCCCTTCCAAATTTCAAGAAAAGTAAAGCAAGTCCTTGTTGAGCAGATTGGCCATACTGACGAAAAGTAGGAGAAAGTACCATTCCTGCTACAAATCCTACTTGGGCAAGCATGCCTTTACTATATTGCTTGGCAGAATGTCTCGCGGTGATGTGGCCTATTTCATGACCTAGTACACCTGCAAATTCTGCTTCATTATTGAAATGGGCTAGAATCCCGCGCGTGAAGTATACATAACCTCCGGGTACTGCAAATGCATTAACGACAGGCGAATCTAGGATCTTAAATTCATAGTTTAAATCAGGGCGGTGAGAGATTTTCGCCATTTGTTGTCCCTTATCATTGATGAATTTTTGGAGCGTTTCGTCTTGGTACTTCCCAAAGCTAGCGACTATTCCAGGATCTGATTGTTTACCCAAAGCAAGTTCTTGTGTTTTGGACATCAACATAAATTCCTTTTTCCCTGTAACAGGATTTCGAGAGCAAGAGTTTACCACTAGAAAACCTAAAGTTACGATAGCTATTCGTAGCAATTGGTTTACATACCTTTGTGTCATAATTGCATTGTTTTATGTAGTGCTGTAAATGTGTTAGTTGTTGTTGAATTGGAGAAAAACTAAGTTTCCATAATTTTTACGGTCTTACAATATAAAAAGCAAGAATTCAAAAATGGAATATTTTTCCTGATTTATGATTTCGGCCTTGTATAATAATATAGCATTCCCTTGTAGTATGACGCAAGGAGAGCGGAGAGGGTAACGTGATAAGGTAGGAAATATTGGGAATAATTCTAAAGGCGCATTAACTCAACTTGTCGGCTAAAGAAGCCAACGTTACTTTTTAACACTAAAGTTAAAGAATTGCAAAGGTGGGTAGCCAAGAGGCTAAA